>JBDSYI010000128.1:0-10845 GCA_039925745.1 Casimicrobium sp.
ACACCGCGAGCGGAAGGAGGATTTGCGCCTTCAGCCAATGGATGCCCAGGGAAATGCGTAGCTGCAATGGCGGCAAGCTTTTGCTTGTAGTCATTGTTGCGATCAAGCGCTGCAACGTCGCCCGCCAGCTTGTCGAACACGTCGCGCTTGCCTTGCGTGGCGCTGATCTCAGCCAGTTTAGTCGCTACGTCAAGGCGCTGTGGATCACGCAGCAGAGCTTCGCGCAGAATTTCTTCGGCTTGCGCTTCACGTCCATAAGCAATGTAGACCTCGGCTTCTGCGACTGGATCAACTTCGCCCGAATCGATGGTACCCATGCCAGAACGGCTGAACTGGCTCTGTACCGGCATGTCGTTGGTTTTGACGACGCCAAGACCCGAAGTGCCAAATACAGTATCCGGATTCATCGTGTTAACGACCGGATCTGCCATTTTGGAATTAGCAGACGAAGAAGGCGTCTTCTTGCGTCCACGACTCCAGAGGAATGCGCCCAATAACGCCAGAATTCCCAAAGCACCGGCGGCCAACGGCAAAGGATTATCGCCAAGGCCATCAAGCATGCTTGATTCAACCACGGGCGCTGGCGTTGCGGCTTTGGCTACGGGTGGAGTCGTTATCGGACTAGGTGACGGAGCCGGCGATGGCGCCGCTGCGGCAGGCGGCGGTGGCGGCGGCGTTACTACTGGTTCCGGCACAGGCGACGGTGGTGGCGGTGGCGCAGCCGGTGCTGGAGGTGGCGGTGGCGGTGGCGCAGCCGGTGCTGGAGGCGGCGGAGGCGGAGGCGTAACAACCGGCGGCGGGGGTGGCGGCGGTGCCACTACCTTGGGCGGTTCAACTTTGGCAATTGCGACTGGTGGAATTGGCGCTGGCGGCGGTGCTGCTTTCGCCTTGGCTTGCGCTTCGGCGAGCGCCTCGTTCTTCAGCGTAATAACCCGTTCCTGATCGCGCTTTATTTTTTCAAGCTGGGCGGTACGCGACTGTTCTTCTTTCAGCGCTTTAGTTGCGGCGACCTTGCTCTCAGTGGAGGACGAAGGCTTATTGCGTTCGCCCTGAGACAACTTTAACTTGTCGGATGCGCTGACACCGCCACCGGTATCTGCAACTGCGCCAGAAACTTTTCCGCTAGCGCGAGCGGCAGGCTGATCCATCGCCACGCTAGGCACAGAGTCAGCAACGCGCGCCACATAACCTCGCCAGCTTGCCGTTTGCGCACGGACTTCGCTGACCGCGTTATTCTGGGTAACGGACTGTGCGTCGCTAGCCGACGGCACATTCAGCCTCGCTCCGGCGCGCAAGCGATTGATATTGCCGCCGATAAATGCGTTTGGGTTGGCACGTTGTATCGCGATCATCAATTGCTCGATAGTCGCGCCCGCAGCCAGATTACGCCCTGCAATACCGGATAACGTGTCGCCCGATTTCACGGTGTAGCTAGAGCCATCGCCAGACGGCGCAGGTGCCGGAGCACGGCTCGAGGCGCTCGGTCGGGTAACCGGCACCGCAGGTGCAGCGGGTACTGCTGACGTAGCGCGGGCAGGCATTGAAGGCAACGACGGCTGTGTCGGCTCGACCGACTGCGCTGCGCTCGCCCCCGGAGGATCCAACAGAAATACGTATTCACGCACCAGTCGACCGGTGCTGGAATTCACTTCCAGCAACAAATCCAGGTAAGGGTCGTTCAGCGACTGGCTGCTCACCAGGCGCAGGTACGGCTGGCCATTGGCCCGTCGTTGCACCTGCGCACGGATGGTTTGCACCACCCCCTGATATTCGACATTAGCCGCCCGGTAGACAGCCGGTGAGGCGACATTTGCACGAATGGAATCGACATCTTCACCAGGCGCGACGGTCAGATCGACCTCGGCTACCAGTGGCTGCCCGAGCGGAGACGTCACGTTAAGACGGCCCAAGCCGAGCGCCCCCGCATCAGTGGTGGCAATCAATCCCGCCAGTACAAGCGAAACAACGAGTGGTTTTTGGCGCAGCATGCCGCCCTCTTAATTCTGAAACTATAAGAAAAATAACATCATGGAGTTGCCGCTGCAAGCTCAGAATTAACTTTAAGTTTAGCGGCACACGAGCGAGCACTCACTCCGCGCTGTCACTGTGTATAACAATACGCAATATATTGTGTTGTGAGCCGCTTTGGGGCACCACATGTTGTGCATAAGTGACGCAAACTTGCGATGTCAACGTCATACAACAGTTTTGTAGATTTTTCGCTACAAAGCCGCGACCAATGCGTCGCCCATTGCCTTCGTGCCCACTGCCGATTCGCCGGATGTCGCGATATCTCCAGTTCGCAGCCCAGCAGCGAGCACGTTGCGGACAGCAGTTTCTAGCCTTTGCGCGAGATCGGCACGGCCAAAGGTGTAGCGCATCATCATGCCGAGCGACAAGATCGTCGCAATCGGGTTCGCCTTATCCTGACCCGCAATATCCGGAGCCGAGCCGTGAATCGGTTCGTACAAACCTTTGTTATCGGCATCAAGCGACGCCGACGGCAACATACCAATCGAACCAGCCAGCATCGAAGCCTCATCCGAAAGGATGTCACCAAAGATGTTTCCCGTCACGATCACATCAAATTGTTTGGGTGCACGAACAAGCTGCATCGCAGCATTGTCGACGTACATATGTGAAAGTTGCACGTCAGGATAACGTTTGCCCATTTCGGTAACGACTTCGCGCCACAGGATCGACGTATCAAGCACGTTTGCTTTGTCGACGCTGCATAGCTTCTTGTTGCGTTTCATCGCAGTCTCGAAGCCCACTCGGGCAATGCGCTCTACCTCAGAGCGCGCATAGTGCATCGTGTCGTAGCCTTCGTCCTCGCCATTCGCATTAGTTCGGCGGCCGCGCGGATGACCAAAGTAGATGTCGCCGGTCAGCTCGCGGATGATCATGATGTCAAGCCCTGCCACGATCTCGGGCTTAAGCGATGACGCTGCGGCGAGTTCAGGATAGAGCATGGCTGGACGTAAATTGGCGAACAGTTGCAAATCCTTTCGAATCGCAAGCAAGCCCTGCTCCGGACGCACTGCTCGGGGCAGTGCGTCGTATTGCGGGCCGCCAACGCAGCCAAGCAAAATCGCATCTGCACTCCGCGCCAACGTCTGCGTAGCCTCAGGATAGGGGTGACCGTGTGCGTCATACGCCGCGCCACCCAACGTGCCGTGCGAAAGCGAGATGTCCTCACCTTCTGCTTTCAGTTTGTCGAGCACACGCGCTGCCTGAATCATGATTTCAGGACCAATACCGTCGCCCGGAAGGATGAGAATATTCATTTGCAATCCGTGGTAAGAAGTGAGTGGTGAGCAGTTGAGGAAACGCCGAGAATGCGTTAACTACTGCTCACGGGTCACTGCTCACGACTCACTCAAGCAAGCCAGGGCTGGGCAGAAAGATGTTTCGCCTCAAACGCGCGAATCGCATCAGAACGACCGAGAGTCAAACTGATGTCGTCCCAGCCATTGACCAATCGCTCTTTACGCGATGGCGAGACGTCGAAACCAAAGGCAAAGCTGCCGTCCACCGCGCGTACTTGTTGTGCTTCAAGATCGACAATGAGCTGAAAGCCAGGAAAAGCAGCGCAATCTGCGAACAAACGATCAACCTCAACGTCCTGCAAGCGAATGACGAGCAAACCGTTGTTTAGTGAGTTGTTGTAGAAAATATCGCCGAACGACGGCGCGATGACAACGCGAAAACCGTTCTGTTGCAGCGCCCACGGCGCATGCTCGCGCGACGACCCGCATCCGAAATTTTGCCGTGCAAGCAAAATCGTTGCGCCTTGAAAGCGCTGCTCATTAAGAACGAAATTTCGATTTAACGGGCGGATGCTGTTATCCGCGCCGGGCTGCCCGACATCCAGATAACGCCACTCATCAAAGCAATTTGCACCGTAGCCGGTGCGCTTGATCGATTTCAAAAATTGTTTCGGAATGATCGCATCGGTATCGACGTTGGCGCGATCCAGTGGCACGACTAGACCCGTGTGCGTGACGAACTTTTCCATTCGCTATTTTTTCTTGGCGACGTCTTCGATCTTCTCGCCAGCCCTTTGCACGTCTTTGCCGACGCCCTGAACAGTGTTACATCCAGCGCTCAGAGCGATGAATGACACGAGAACGATTGCAGTAGTTACACGCTTCATTAGGACTTCCTTTACTTTACAAATTAACCGAGTCGCCGAACATCGACGAAGCGACCTTCAAGCCCAGCCGCAGCGGCCATCGCGGGGCTCACCAAATGTGTACGGCCACCGGCACCCTGACGGCCTTCAAAATTACGATTGGACGTTGAGGCGCAACGCTCTCCAGGTTCAAGTCGGTCATCATTCATTGCGAGGCACATCGAACAGCCAGGCTCGCGCCATTCAAAACCAGCGGCAAGAAATATTTTGTCCAGACCTTCTTGCTCAGCTTGCGCCTTCACCAGCCCCGAACCGGGCACTACCATCGCCAGCTTGACCGTGTCGGCACGACGACGCCCTTTCACAATAGCGGCCGCCGCACGCAAATCTTCAATGCGCGAATTGGTGCAGGAGCCGATAAAAACCTTGTCAATTTTGATATCGGAAATGAGCGTGTTTGGCGTCAAGCCCATGTATGCAAGCGCCCGCTCGATGCCTTCGCGCTTGGTCGCGTCTTTTTCTCTGTCTGGATCGGGCACCCGGCCGTCAATCGACACGACCATTTCCGGTGACGTGCCCCAGGTCACTTGTGGAATCAACGCACTCGCATCAATGACAACGGTGCGATCAAATACCGCATCGACGTCGCTCACCAGGGTGCGCCAATACTTTGTAGCAGCCTCCCACAATTCTGGCGTCTTCGGTGAAAACGGGCGACCTTTTACGTAGTTTTCCGTCACCGCGTCATAAGCCACCATTCCAGCTCGTGCACCTGCCTCAATGGCCATATTGCACATGCTCATGCGACCTTCCATCGACAGCGTGCGCACAGCCTCGCCGCCAAACTCAAGCGCATAACCGGTGCCGCCGGCCGTGCCAATCACACCGATAATTGCTAGCACCAAATCTTTCGCGGTCACGCCCGTTGGTAGGCGACCATCGCAGCGCACCAGCATCGATTTTGATTTCTTCTGCGGCAAGCACTGCGTCGCCATCACATGCTCAACTTCGCTGGTTCCAATTCCGAACGCGAGCGCTGCAAACGCGCCATGTGTTGATGTATGCGAGTCGCCGCAAACGACAGTCATGCCGGGCAGCGTTGCACCCTGCTCGGGACCAACGACATGAACGATGCCCCGGCGAACGTCGCCGATACGGTAATAGGTCAGCCCTAACTCTTTTGCATTGGCGTCTAATGTCTCGACCTGAGTGCGCGACACTGGATCGAGAATCGTGGTGAATCCGGGCGTGGTCGGCGTATTGTGATCGGGCATCGCAATCATCGACTGTTGCCGCCATGGCTTGCGTCCAGCCAGTTTCAACCCTTCAAACGCCTGCGGACTGGTGACTTCGTGCACCAAATGACGGTCAATGTAGAGCAGCGCCGTGCCGTCACTCTCAGTGTGAACCACATGAGAGTCAAAAAGTTTGTCGTAGAGCGTCCGGCCAGCCATATCAACATCCGCTGCGTGTGCAGCCCTAAATAAGCGAGGCTCTGATTTTAAGCGCTTGCGGTCGTGAGCGGCGCGCGCAACTGTGCGGCCCGCAGCACGGCGGCACGAGTATCGGCCGGAAGCAAAAACGCGGCCTCATTCGCCTGGGCAACCAACGTGGGCTCAAAATGGACCAGTCCCGCTGAATCAAGCCGCACGCGCCCCGCTTGCAATAAAGCTTCAAATGCTGAGCGAAACTGCGTGCGATCCGAAAACTCAGGTGCATTAAACACGTGAGTCATTGCCAGATGCTGAGCCGCCTGTTGGCACAGCGTTTCCATCAATTCGCGGCCGACAGTTCCACTTGGGGCACGCACCACCAGCGCCAACATCAGAGCGTGGCGGGTCAGCGTGGGGCGGATAACGGCAGCGAGCAGCTCAAGATGCGCTGCGCTGTCGGTGCCTTGTGCCGCAGCGCTGACCACGCGCGCTTCCGTCTCTTCAACAATCCAGCCATCGGAGGCGAGCGTGGATATGGTTTGCTCAAATGCCTCGAAAGGTGGCACCGATAACAGACGCACGTCCTCGATGTCGCTCGGTGACTCCGCGACATCGATCCATTGCTTCAGATACAACTCCGACGCCAACAAAGCATATAGCTCACGCGTCTGGCGAGCGAGCTTGGTTCGCCCGATGACACCATGCTGAACAATGAGACAGGCAATCAGTCCGGGCAGCGCAAAGCAATGCAGCACATTGTTTCGGAAATAGGTCAACGCCACCGCAGACGTTTCACTGGCTTTGACCACATCGCCAAGCGGGTGCGTCTGCCGCGTCAGATAACCAAGCAGTGTCGTGTGCGCGATCGATTGCTCACCGGACAGCGTGGTCGCAAATAGTTCTGACGTTGTATGAGCGCTCCGCGCCAGTCGCAACAACCGTTCAACGAGCGTCGATAACTGCGCCGCGTCGGCCGCGTGCTTGGGTGTGGCCAGTAACGTGGTGGCCACAACAGTGACGGGATTTAAGTGTGCTGCACCGTTAATTCGCTCTGCAATCAAGCGCGACAGCTCAGTCAAAGTACGTTTGCGCAGGCCTTTATCCGCGAGCCAGACGTCCATGTCTACAGCGCCCTGCTCCTCGAGCAGTTCACCCAGCGTGATCGGCTTCGCGAAGGTCACGCCCACCGCGCCATAACGCTCGTTACGGAGACTTTTGATCGTCGACAGCAGGCCAAATACGGATTCCTTGCGCTTGTTGGCGCCCGTGAGCTCTTCGGTGTAGCTGCCACCTTCAATCAATTTTTCGTAGCCAATATAGACCGGAACGAATAGCAGCGGACGCAAATGTTCCCGCAGGTAGCTTTGAACTGTCATCGAGATCAGCCCGGCTTTTGGCGGCAGCATGCGCCCAGTTCTCGAACGCCCGCCCTCAACGAAATATTCCATGGGAAATCCGCGCTTCAGCACTTCGTGCACGTACGCGGCAAATACCTCGCCGTACAGCTCATCATCTTTGAACGAACGGCGTAAAAAGAACGCGCCACCGCGACGCAGCAGTCCACCCACAATCGGCAAATTCAGATTCGCGCCTGCGGCGACATGCGGCACCGTCAGTCCCGCGCGGTGTATCACGTATGACAGCAACAAGTAGTCGATGTGGCTGCGATGACAAGGCACATAGACCAGCGTGTTGTCGCGTGCCAGTGCCTGCAACCGCTCAGTCCCGACCACCGTTACACCCTCGTAAATGCGGTTCCACAGACGCCCCAGCAGCCGCTCGCCGACCCGCACGACCAGATACGAATAGTCAGCAGCGATCTCGCGCGCCACTGACGCCGCTCGTCGCTCTACCTTCTCGAGCGGGGTCTTCTTCGCGTCCACCTCAGCGAGCATCGCGGCGCGCACACGTGGCTCACGCAGCACACTGTCGATGAGCGTGCGTCGGTGCGAAAGATCGGGGCCAATGGCAGCCTCTCGCTCGGTGCGAAACTCAGTCCGCAACAAACGCGCGACGCGACGCAAAATGCGCTCCTGATTCAACCCTTCGACTTTCGCGAGATTGACCACATCTCGAAGCGAAATCGCATCGTCGAATTTGGCAACCACCGCGCGACGGTAAAAAATGATCGAGAACAATTTGCGCAATCGTGATCGACCACCCCAACCCTCGGCTGCCCAAATTCGCAGCCAGCGCATTCCACGAAGCGGCGAGCCTTCACGCTCTTCCCGTTCCGGCGCGCGCCCCCAAAAAATGCTGACCGGAATCAGGTGCACATCATTTGTCCGGCCGTCAATCACCCCATTAACTAATCTCGTTAAGCGCGCAGCTGCTGCACCGCTGCGATCTTCATGCAACGCGAAGTAGGCACGACGCTCGTGCAGACCAGGAGCGACCAAAGGCGCATGCGACCTCGGCACATCGTTAATGCGCGTCAGCCGGTCGAGCATCGCGCTGTTGGTGAATGAGGGGCGTGGCAGCACGTAGCACACAGGCGTGTCCTGAGAAATGTGCAATGGCTGGGGAAACACCTGCACCTCAACCCACAGCTCGAGCAAACGCCTTATCGCCGCCCGGATCCAGCGCTGCGGTGAGTACCAAACGTCTTGCATGCTCACAGGGCTTTACATGCCTTTTCAATTTGGACGGCAGCCTGCACCCTGGCGGATTGAGTGTCGCAGGCAATCACTGCGCCTTCAAAGCCACGCAACCAGGTGATCTGACGCTTGGCAAGTTGACGAGTTGCGAACAACGCCCGTTCAAACATCTCGCACTCAGGTGCCCGACCTTCGAGCACGTCCAGCACCTGACGATAGCCAACACAACGCATCGAAGACATGTCCGCGGTGAGTTCGTAGCGTTCACGAAGAGATTTCACTTCGGCAACAAAACCCTGTTCAAACATGGTCACCAAACGTTGCTCGCAGCGAGCATGCAGCCAGGCACGATCCTGCGGCATATAGCGCAACACCAACGATTCAAGTCCAGCCAACGCGGGCTTACGCTGTCCCAGCATCGAAGAAAGCGGAGCGCGCGTGATTCGCCATACTTCGAGCGCACGCTCGATGCGTTGGGTATCCGTCGCGGGCAACCGTGCCGCAGTGATCGGATCAACTACTCGCAACTTTTCATGCAGCGCTTCGATGCCATCGCGCTCGCGCTCAGCGGCAATCTCAGCGCGAATGGCAGCGTCCGACGGCGGCACATCGCTAAGCCCACGCACCAAAATGTTTGCGTACATCATCGTGCCGCCCACTAAAAGCGGCAATCGCCCACGCGCCTGTATTGCATCTATTGCAGCGCGGCAATCTACTAGAAAACGCGCGACCGAATAGGTCTCAGTGGGAGCGATCAAATCAATCAGATGGTGCGGTACCCGCGCCTGCTCTTCCGTGCTGGGTTTGGCCGTACCAATATTCATGTCGCGATACACCAGAGCTGAATCGATGCTGATGATTTCGGCGTTGAAGCGCTCCGCAAGATCAAGCGCCGCCGCGCTTTTGCCAGAGGCGGTGGGGCCTACCAGCAGAACAACCGGCAGCGCCATTAGCGCCCGCGCATGAATAGCGCATCCAGCTGCTTGAGCGTGAGCTGATACCAGGTGGGGCGACCGTGATTGCACGAACCCGCGCGCTCCGTGGCTTCCATGTCGCGCAGTAGCGCGTTCATTTCGGCCACAGTCAGCGCCCGATTGGCGCGCACGGCGGCATGGCACGCGATCGTGGAGAGCAGTTCATCGCGGTGCGATTCGATCAGTGCGCTGACGCCGAGCTCGTCTAGCTCGGCGAGCACGCTGTGCAGCAAACCTTCTGGCGCGGCGTCGGCTAACAGGCTCGGAATGCTGCGTAGCGTGATTGAGCGAAGCCCTGCGATGCCAACATCAAACCCCAGCCCGGCTAAGGTTTCGCGATGCGTCTCAGCGGCGGCAACTTCCTTCTCGCTAGCAGAAATGACGCTAGGGATCAGCAGGCGCTGCGTCGCGACAGATTCAGCGGCTTGTGATTTCAAGCCTTCATAGACGATGCGCTCATGCGCAGCATGCATGTCGATGAGCACGAGACCGTTCACGTTTTGCGCGAGGATGTAGATGCCGTGAAGCTGCGCGATTGCAAAGCCAAGGGGAAATTCGGTGGCGGGTAGCGAGGGTGGTGCAACCGAAGTTGGCACGGCATTCGCCAACCCTGAAGCGTGTTCAGGTGCATCAGGCATCGCCGAGAAAAAGTGCGGGGTAATGCGCTCTGACACACCCAGATCGAGCGGGGCGGAGCGAGGCGGATAGCTTCCAGTCCAACCGGAGTTCGTAGGCGATGTTGATGCTTGCGCGGCATCACCAAGCAATTTCGTTGCCGCCGAAACAGCGGGTTGCTCCGCCGCGTTACCGCTCATTGCGCGTTCAACGGCGCGACGAACAAACTGATGCACGGCCTGTGAATCACGGAACCGTACTTCTGTCTTTGCGGGATGGACATTGACATCAACTGCACGCGGATCGAGCGTCAGTTTGAGCACGAACCCAGGCGTTGCACCGCCGTGCATCTGATCGCGCATGGCGTCTCGAATGGCGTGCAAGACCACTTTGTCGCGTACCCAGCGTCCATTAACAAACAGGTGTTGCGCGTCACGATTCGCCACAGCGCTGTTGGGCCTGAGCACAAACCCTTCTAGCGCGAGTAAACCTGCATCGACAGCGATTGACGCACTCGCTGCGAGCCACTCTGCCCCGAGCACGGCGGCCACCCGCGCCGACCACGTCTGCACGGGCCAGCGCTGCACCGCACGACCGTTGTGCGTCAGTTGCAACGCGATCTCAGGGCGCACCAGACCCACGCGACGCACCGAATCCAGGCAATGCGCATATTCAGTCGCCTCCGATTTCAAAAAACGCCGACGCGCTGGCGTATTGAAAAATAGTTCCGCCACGGTAACCGTCGTACCGTTTCGCGCGCTGGCAGGCTCCGGCAAACCAATCTCGCCACCCTCTACCTTTAAGCGAAAAGCGTTTGCCGCGCCGACCGTACGACTCGTCAAGGAAAGACGCGCAACGGAGGCAATCGATGCCAGCGCCTCGCCGCGAAAGCCAAAACTGGCAACTGCTTCAAGATCATCTAGCGAACTGATTTTCGATGTCGCATGTCGCGCAATCGCCAGCGGCAATTCGGCAACTGATATACCGCAACCGTCATCAGTCACCTGCATCAGCACAGTACCGCCTCCAGCAAGTTCGACATCGATAGCGCACGCACCGCCGTCAACGGCGTTCTCCAGCAACTCTTTGAG
>JBDSYI010000129.1:0-6194 GCA_039925745.1 Casimicrobium sp.
CGGTTCGTACGGGTTGATGCCGATCGCCGAGGTCATATCACCGGCGAAGGCGTTGCCGCTCTCCTCCGGACGAGCCTATCCGCCCCGGTTCGCGCTGATGATGTCCGCTGCAAACCATTTACCTTGGGACAGCCATGCTCGGACCCCTTCGAACGCACTGCTGGTGGTCAGCAGTTTATTGCCAACGTACGCTCAATTCGCCGTAACGGCGACCGCAAATGGCGTTCCTCAAAGGCCGCTTTCCAAGTTCGCCAACACGGCGGTATTCCGTTGCAACGATTGTGGCCAATCGTCTGCAAATTGGGACATCTCAGTTCAGGGTGGCGCACCAGAAAGCACTTCAATCACTGTGCTTGCGGCGCCTGGCACGCCGTCTGCATCTGCTAGTCTCAGCCCATGAAATCCGGACACTTGGTTCAAAAAAATGCGTGAAACGATTGGCCAGGTGGGTCGATACCTGATCGGCGCATTCATCGCGTTAGCGATTGATGCGTCGATTGTTTCGGTGGGTGTCAAGCTTGGCGCGCCAGTCATCGTGGCTCGCCTGATTGCTTTGCTCGCTGGGGTGACCACCACGTATTTTTTTAATCGCCGTTACACGTTTGTAGTGTCGGTGCCCGCGTCATTGGCCAATTGGTCGCGCTACGTCGCCGCGCAATCGATTGGAACTGCGCTTAACTTCGCAATATCAACCGGACTTTTGTACCTGTCTGATCGTAGTTTGTGGCAAATCTGGGGCTCTGTTTTGTTAGGTGCTGGCGTCGGATTCTGTGTTAACTTTTTCTCAGCGCGTCGGCAGCTACACCGTTAGCGGCTCACAACTTTTGCAACAGAAAAGCACAGCCATTTTTGTTCCAAAATTGGCACATCGAGGCGCTAGTCTGGCGTCCGCTCGCGGTTGCCACGAATATCCACCGCGGTCGTTGGATTGCGGCTTGCGGGTGAGATAGGGGGTACTTGCGCGGCGGCGCGTGCCATCCGGCGCATATAGCCCAGGGCGGTCAATGGAAGGGCGACTGCCCACATACCAGCGATGAACTTCGCAGTGCGCCAGGACGGTTCGGCGATTAACAGGGCAATCCCTGCTACTCCGATAATGAAAGTCATCAGTGGCAGCATCACCATCAGGCTGGCGCGGTAGCGCTGCCACCAGGAATAGTTGGCCCATTCACGCAAAGTTTCCCAAGAGTCAGTGGGTGGCGGCGTGTCCCGGCGAAAGAGGCTCATCGGTTTCTCCAGATCGGGGAGGGTTGCTTGTCAAGAAAAGCGCGAATCCCCATTTGTGCATCTTCGGCTTGCATGTCGCATGCCATATTGGCAGATGCTGCAGCATAGGCATCAGTCAAATTCAAGTTGCGTTGAGCGCGCAAGAGCGCTTTGCCAGAACGAATGGCGTAGGCGGATTTGCTGGCGATAGCGGTCGCCATTTCAGACACCGCTGTTTCCAGTGCGTCGTCGTCAACACAGCGACTAATCAATCCCCATCGTTCTGCCGTGAGTGCATCGATGAATCGCCCAGTAAATAACAACTCAGCCGCATGCTTGGCGGATATGTTTCGCGTTACGGCCACTGCTGGGGTTGAACAAAACAAACCCAGATTGACGCCACTGGTCGCGAATTTCGCGGAACGCGCAGCAATCGCGAGATCGCACGCCGCGACGAGCTGGCATCCTGCGGCTGTCGCTATGCCATGCACGCTTGCAATCACAGGTTGCGGTATTTCGGCTATCGTAATCATCACGCGACTGCATTGATTGAACAGAGTGCGCTGCCAGGCAGCGCCAGTTTCGCCATCGCTATGTGCCTGCATTTCGCGCAGATCATGGCCTGCACAGAAAGCTTTGCCTTCGCCGGCAAGCACTACCACACGCGTATTCACATCGTTTGCGGCGTCGTCAAGCGCTTGTTGCAGGGCGGCCAGCATCGCGCTGGAAAGCACGTTGTATTGCTTTGGTCGATTTAGCGTCAGCGTGGTGACGCCACCACTCTGCTGCCGAGCTACCAGCGGTTCTTCCTGCCACGTCTCGCGACGTTCTTCTAAACTTGTATCCATCACTATCCATCCACTGCTCTGGCAGCTATTTTATGGGCCACCGTTTATCCAAGATTACAACGAAAACCGGCGACGCTGGCACCACCGGTCTCGGTGACGGCTCTCGCGTAGCAAAAACGCACCCACGGGTCGCGGCGATGGGCGACATCGACGAGTTGAATTGCGTTGTTGGCCTGTTGTTGACGGAAGCGATGCCCGACCCGCTGCGCGAGGCTTTGACGGACGTACAGCATGATTTATTTGACCTCGGTGGCGAAATGTCGATTCCGGGCTATTTCGCCATCAAGGACGCGCATATCGAGCGACTGGAAGCCTTGACAGAATCACTGAATGCCAATTTACCGATGCTGAAGGATTTTATTTTGCCCGGTGGATCGCGCGCTTCGGCCTACGCACATCTCGTTCGTACCGTGGGGCGGCGCGCCGAACGTTCGCTACTGATCCTTGCTGAGGCCGATGCGGGTGTGTCGTCGGAATCCCGGATTTATCTCAACCGCTTGAGTGACATGGCATTTGTGTTGGGGCGCGTTTTAAACCGCACGAGCGGTCAACCCGATGTGCTGTGGCACAAAGGTCGCAGCGCGGGTTCTGTCGCCTCCACTGAAGTTCCTACCGAATAATTTTTTAAAAATCTAATGATGAGCAACAACCCACTTCTCGCTGCATGGAATACGCCATACGGATTGCCGCCATTTAACCTGGTCACGGCCGCACATTTCTCGCCTGCCTTTGACGTCGCCCTGAAGCAACATCGCGCGGAGATTGATGCGCTTGCCGCCATGAGCGATGCGCCCACATTCGCCAACACACTCGTGCCTTTCGATAAGAGCGGTCGTCTGCTGGCGCGCGTTCGAGAGCTTTTCTTCAATCTGACCAGCGCCGAAACGTCGCCGGAATTACAGAAAGTAGAACTGGAACTCGCGCCGAAATTGTCCGAGCACAATAGCGCGATTTATATGAATGCTGCGCTGTTCGCGCGGATTGATGCCGTGCATGAAAACGCGAGCAAACTCGGGCTGACGCAAGAGCAGCAACGCCTGCTGGATCGCATTCATCTTGACTTCGTACGCGCAGGCGCCAAGCTATCGCCCGTCGCCAAGGCCCGTTACGCTCAAGTCGTATCCCGGCTGGCTGAACTCACTACGCAGTTCTCACAGAATGTGCTGGCCGATGAGGCAAGCTATCAGCTCGCGCTGCGTACTGAGACCGATCTTGCGGGTCTGCCGCCATTTCTGCGCAATGCCGCGAAAGAGTCAGCTGAGGCGCGCGGCGTCACAGACGCACACCTAATCACGTTGTCGCGATCGCTAATCGTGCCGTTCCTGACATTTTCTGAGCGTCGCGACCTGCGCGAACAGGCGCTTAGCGCGTGGATGACGCGCGGCGAACATGACGGCGCCAGCGACAACCGCGGCATCGCTGTAGAAATCCTTAAGTTGCGCAAAGAGCAGGGGGCGCTGCATGGCTACGCGTCATACGCCGACTACGCGCTGGTTGATCGCATGGCGGGCAAGCCATCTGCGGTTCAGGATTTGCTGGGCAAGGTTTGGGAGCCTGCAAAGCGTCGCGCCCACGCAGAGCTTGACGCGATTAAGGCGATGGCGCTTTCTACCGGACACACTCATGCGATTGAGAAATGGGACTGGCGCTATTTCGCGGAAAAAGTGCGTCAGACGCGCTATCAGCTTGATGATGCCGAGACTAAGCCGTATTTTGAATTGAACGCCATGATCCGTGCCATGTTTGATTGCGCGGGCAGGCTTTTCGGCCTCACTTTTGAGGAGAGAAAGGGCGTTCCGATGTATCACCCGGACGTGCGTACGTTCGAGGTTCGAAACGCTTCAGGCGCGTTGTCGGGCATTTTCCTCTCAGATAATTTTGCGCGTGCGTCGAAGAGCGGCGGCGCGTGGATGAGCGCGTATCGCCTGCAATCCCGCATCGGAGAACCAGGGCAAACCGACATCCTTCCAATCATCGCCAATCACAATAATTTTGCGAAAGCGCCAGCGGGTGAACCGACGCTTTTAAGCCTTGACGACGTGCGCACCCTGTTTCACGAGTTCGGACATGGCCTGCATGGGCTATTGTCGAACGTGACGTACGAGCGCCTGTCAGGCACCAACGTGTTGCAGGATTACGTCGAACTGCCGTCGCAACTTTACGAGCATTGGGCGATGGAACCCGAAGTGCTTGAAAAGCATGCGCGCCACTACAAGACAGGCGAAGCGATGCCGCAGAGTTTGCGGGAACGCATTGAGGCTGCGCGCTTGTTCAACAAGGGTTTTGACACCGTTCAGTACACGTCATCCGCACTGGTCGATATGGCTGCTCACGCGCTCAGTGACTACGACGGCTTTGACCTGGTTGCATTTGAAAAAGCAGAACTGGCTCGCCTCGGCATGCCCGACGCCATTCCAATGATGCATCGGCTGACCCACTTCCGTCACCTCTTTGCGGGCGACAGTTATGCGGCTGGGTATTACGTCTACATGTGGGCCGAAGTGCTCGATGCCGACGCGTTCGATGCGTTCGTTGAGGTCGGCGATCCGTTTGATGCGGCCACTGCGCAGCGGCTGCATCGTTATGTCTATTCTGCGGGCAACACGATTGAACCACGTGAAGGCTATGCCGCGTTTCGCGGCCGTGCCGCTAGTGTTGAGCCGATGCTTAAAAAGAAGGGTTTACTGGAGGAAGCGTAGGTTGCAACGCTCGCGGCTCCGACGCCTGTCAGTGCCGCAGGCAATGCGTTTATTGCCTTCGAGCACCAACGGCGGAACGACGCAATCGCTTCGAGTTGTGCGCTACGAAATTTTCGATTCAATCAACTCGATTTTGTAGCCGTCCGGGTCTTGCACGAAGGCAATGACCGTCGTGCCGCCCTTGACTGGGCCCGCTTCACGCGTGACGGTTGCGCCCGCCGCACGCACGGCATCACACGTCGCAGCAGCATTGTCAACCGCAATTGCGATGTGCCCGAATGCGCCGCCCATTTCGTAGCTCTGCACGCCGTAGTTGTAAGTCAGCTCGATCACAGAGCCATGACTTTCATCGCCGTAGCCCACGAAAGCGAGTGAGTATTTCTGGTCAGGCCGGTCATTGGTGCGTAGCAGTTGCATGCCCATCACTCGTGTGTAGAAATCGATCGATCGCTGCAGGTCGCCGACGCGGAGCATCGTGTGGAGAATTCGCATGGTTTAAGTCCTTATAGGATGAGTAAAGTTGAAGTTTGCTGTGTACATGGCGCTCCGCTATCAAGATAAATCACGCTTCAAACGGCAAGGTCGGCGGTTTGTGATGCCTACTAAAGTGATCAGCTTTTCGACCAAACGACGTTTCTATATGGGCTACCGCGATAAATCGCTATAAGTCGATATTATTTCATTTGTCGATCTAGCCCCTATGCTGTAAACGTTTGGCTAAAAAGCTTTTACTGTAAGTGTTCTGCTAAAACCCGAATCGCATGCTTCGCTTCACGCGCGGCGCCGTCGTGGATTTGGTGACGACAACTGGTGCCGTCAGCCACCACGATTGCGTCAGGCGCTTGGCGGATTGCGGGTAAGAGCGAGAGCTCGGCCATCTGCATCGACACGTCGTAGTGCTTCGCGTCATAGCCGAACGCGCCCGCCATGCCACAACACGAGGACTCGATCAGGCTCGGTTTTGCCTCTGGAATCAGGCCAAGAACGGCGAGCGTCGGCGTGATTTCGCCGAAGGCTTTTTGGTGGCAGTGACCGTGAACCAGAATCGGCGCAGAGGCTGGTTTTAATCGCGAAACCAGCGAGCCCAGATTGCCCGCTTGTGCTTCGCGTTCCAGAAACGTTTCAATCATCATCGCGTGCTTGGCGACAATTTCTGCGTCGTCGCCAAGCCGCATCGAGAGTATTTCGTCTTTCATCGTGAACAGGCAACTCGGCTCCAGACCCACAATATCGATACCAGCCTCTGCGATGGGAGTCAGCGCCGAGAGCAGGTAGTCGGCCTGTCGCTTCGCTTCTTCCACCATGCCGACGGCGAGGAAGGTGCGGCCACAGCACAGATTGCGGTCATCGCGATCGCCCTCGGGCATCCAGCGCGGCACGTAGACCCGGTAGCCCGCCGCCTCCAGCACACGGATGGCAGCGCTGACATTTTCGCGCTCAA
>JBDSYI010000130.1:0-4223 GCA_039925745.1 Casimicrobium sp.
AATGCGACAACGCGTGCGTCGGCCGCATGGAGGTGACTGGCGCGGGCCTAAGGCCGTTTCGGCATCGGCGTGGCGCGCAGGGCCGCCTTAACTGCTTTCGATTTTTTGTCCACCCGCAACAGCGTAAGCATGTCGGCGCCGATGAATTTCTCAACGAAACTTCTGTGCAACATGAACCATACCGCGAGCGCGGTAACGGGCGGCATGATGAGGGTTGAGAACTGGTAGAGGTAGGCGATGACCTCCAGTTGCCACGGTGCCCAGCCCGTTTGTTCGACAACGCCGGGACCGCTGCTAAGGAGGATTTGCTTCATACCCACAGCGAACACAGCGAGCATTTGCAGCGGCAACAGAATGAGCCAGCCGTACCAAAGATTTCGCCAGCGTTTCGGTGACCACGCTGCGAGCGTGAGCGCGGCCATGAGAGCGGTGCCGTAACTGTAGAGCCGGGCGTCGATCTCAGCGCTGATGATGGCGTCGGGCCGAAAAGCCTGGCCCGGGGCGCTGCCCGGCGCGAGGTTGGTCACGAATTCAAAACCGTGCAATGTTTGTTGAATCGAGGTTACAAATTCGGGCACACCGAGCAACGCCATACCGGACAAAAACCAACGAATCGGCCAGTGCAGCAGCGGCACGAGTACGTACCACGCCATGAACACGGGCGGCACCCACAACAGGATGCGAACGAAGAAGCGGCCAATGGTTGTGGGCACGACTGTCTAACGCTTACGCAGCTACTGCGGTGACTGGAGCGCCTGCTCCCGGTGCTGCCGAATCGTCGGACGGCGGCTCGCCGCCGCGATCACGATTGATACGTCGCACCCAAATGAGCCAGACGATCAAAACGTCCAGCATGATGAGCGCTTGCCAAATGTAGAGATGCGCCCATTCGAACGCAGTCATGCTCCATTGCCCGAGGTAGAACAGGCTAATGATGCGCACCACGTTCAATCCCTGAACCGCGACGAACCCGAAGCCAAGCCCCCAGAGCTTTTGCTTCCATGTTGACGGGAACGCGAGGATGGCGGCGATCAAAACGAGTGTCGCCTCAACGCCGTTGCAACCCGCTTCGATGCTGACGGCGAAACCGTTGGTCGCGCTGCGCAAAATCTTGCCATTAGCAACGGCGCTGGGGTCAACTATGGCGACCAGTTGCGCGCAAAAATGCGCGAGCTCGTTGGTCCACGGCGTCACGAAATAGTCTTGCCCCCACGGCGTGAGTTGTGCGCCGAAGAGCACGGCTTGAATCACAAGAAAGAGGATTAGAAATCGGGCCATGAGTGATGGTGCAAGTCAGGACGTCTGAAGTTGAAAGCGGAAGCCCTGAATCGTAACCGATGCGCCAAAAGTTAGCGCCGCCGCCGACTTCCCGGCATCATCCAACCGTTTTACGCTAAGCTTTTCGTCAATGCAGATTCTTGGAGACACTATGGCCCGGTTTTGTTCAATCAAAAAAGCGTCGCTAGCCGCTTTGGCGCTGGCGAGTCTGTTCGCGCTCGGCGGGTGTGCGTCCGTCCTTCAGGATCAAAAACGCGCGATGCTGGATCGGAAGTGTCAGGAGCGCGTGGTGCGAATGTTGAACGCTGTATCGCCGATCATCGCCGAGTCGAATGCGCCGCAAAAGTTTTGTGGCTGTTTCACCGAAAAGCTGGATATTGTCAAGCTTGAGACCGATATCGACGGCGTCAAGGACATCGGCTTGAATCCGGAGACGTTGCGCTTTGTCACCGAATACATTCCGACGATTCGGAGCTGCGCTAAAGAATCTGGCCTCTGGAAAAATTAGGGCGCTTTGGGCGTCACAAACGACCGTGCTGCGCCGCGAATGCCGTTGACGATGAACGCGATCAGTTGCGGCATCACCGCTGGATCGCCCGCGACGTTGACGCCATTTGACAGGCGCACAATGCGTTGATCGCGCAGGTAATGCAGCAGCGCGCCGAGCGCAAACTGATAGCACCAGGCGGCCTGCGGCTGGTCGATATTAAGGCCTTCGGCATTCAACGCATGATGCATCGCGTCGATGAACTCGGTGGTGAGCGGATCAAAGTATTCGCGAATTGATCGGTCTTCCTCGATGCTCTGCTGCGTCAGCCCACGCGTGACAAATAGCGCATACGATTCGCCCGCCGGCGTCGTCCGCATCTGGCTGATCGGGATTACCATCGCGGCAACGATGCCCGACAGCGGATCATCCGATGGTTCAGCCAGAGCGGCGCGAAGGCCTACGCGACGCTCATCAAGATTGCCGCTCAGGTGCCCAAAGATGGCGTCGTAGAGTTCCTGTTTCTGCCCGAAGTAGTAACCCACCAGCGCAAGCGGCACCTGTGCGGCTTCGGCAATCTGGCGAATGGTGACGGCGTGGTAGCCGTAGAGGGCAAACAAGCGCTGCGAGGCATCGAGAATATTTTGTCGTCGATCCGGTCGCTCTTGGCCTGCCGGCGCGCTGACATTCTTTGTCGGGGTCATTACGTACGCTCCAGTCACGGCGTGATCCCGAAGGTTATGGTCGAAATGCGCCGTGCGATCAAATGAATCTAGTTAAAAATTTAGGGGGGATTTTGACGATACTATTGTGACAGACCGTTAGCTGCGGCCGGTGCTGACGTTTCATCACGCCGTCCGAACGTTTCAGTATCAGACGCAAACGACGCGCCTTGTCTTTGTGACCGTTCACCCCAAAATAGATTCCCTATAACCGTAATTGCCAAACTTAACCGCGAAGCACATCACGCTCGTTCAGTGCGCTGCGACAAATCTATTCCGTACTGACCGGCTTTGCCCCATCATGCCCTCCATCACAAAGCCTACAGCGAGCCTTGCCTCCCTGAGTACGCTGAAAAAATCGGCCCGGATGCCGGTGCTGTTTCTCGGGCACGGCAGCCCGATGAACGCGATTGACGACAACGCGTATAGCCGCAGCTGGCAGGCGCTTGGGGCGGAATTTGGTACGCATGCCGGAGCGAAATATCCGACGCCGCAACTGATCATTTGCATCTCGGCGCACTGGCTCACGCGCGGCTGGCAATTTACCGCGATGGATCAGCCGAAAACGATTCATGATTTCGGCGGCTTTCCGCAGCCATTGTTTGACCAGCAATATCCCGCACCGGGTGCCCACGCAGCCGTGAAGGAAATCGTGCAATCGATTACAGCGCCAACGGTTGGGCTGGACATGCACGAATGGGGCCTCGATCACGGCACCTGGTCGGTGTTGAAACCCATGTTTCCGAACGCGACGATTCCGGTGGTGCAACTCAGCATGGACTACGAACGCCCGGCGGCCGAGCACTTCGCGCTGGGCCGCGAGCTGGCGAAACTGCGCGACTTGGGCGTTTTGATCGTTGGCAGCGGCAACATCGTGCACAATCTGCGCGCCATGCGACCGAATGTGACAGACGGCCCCTCAGGGCAGGCTTACGACTGGGCGAAGGAGTTTGACTCGGTCGTGGCCGATCACGTCGCACAGGGCCGCTTAAGCGCGTTGCAGGATTTCCAGAAGCTCGGACAAGTCGCGCAAATGGCGCACCCGACGTTTGAACATTACCTGCCGCTGCTCTACGCGGCAGGGGCGGCAAGCGTTGATCCTGCAAACGATACGCCAGAATTTTTCAACACCGATTTTCAGGGTGCGTCGATTTCGATGCGCTCGGTGATCTGGAGTTAGTTTGCGGCGCTCCTCGGATGAGGCGACGATCATCTTTTTTATAAAATCACCGCTGCGCTGGGGCTAACGGCCCATTTTATCAACTGTCGATAATCCGTAAAACGCGACTTCATCCCCTGATAAATAAGGCTTTCAGCGAAAAGCTGTTAACTATTTACCAGCGCGGTCAGATCCAGGGCGATTGCGTCCGCTCCCGTTTCATGGCGAATCATGAGGCGAATTCGGCCTTGCGGGTCAAACGCGTACATCTGCGTTGAGTGATCGACCATGTAGGTGAATTCGCTTTTCACCTGCGATTTTTGATAGATGATCTTGAACTCTTTAGCGACTGCTGCCGTTTGTTCGTCAGTGCCGTAAAGTGCCGCGAAGGACGGGTTGAACGCCTTCACGTAGTCGGTCAAGATCTTCGGCTTGTCGCGAGCCGGATCAACGGTAACGAACACTACTTGAACCTTGGCAGCGTCCGCCGGTGTCATCTTGCCAAGCGCCTCATTTAACGTCGTCATCGTCGTGGGGCAGAAATCGGGGCAAAACATGTAGCCGAAGAAAAAAACGG
>JBDSYI010000131.1:0-4000 GCA_039925745.1 Casimicrobium sp.
CGCTTCGGAGTTGATGGGGGGCGTGCGCGGTATTGGCCGATTGATACACCAGAACGATCAGGTTAATTTGGGCCAATCTTCGAACGATATTTTTCCGACTGCGATGCATGTCGCCGCCGCAGAGGCGCTGGTGTCTCACCTGCTACCAGCCCTTAGAAAACTACAGTCTACGCTGCTCGGAAAATCGCAAGCGTTTACCGATATCGTCAAAATTGGGCGCACGCATCTGCAGGACGCGACTCCGCTCACGTTGGGTCAGGAGATTTCCGGTTGGGTGGCACATCTCGACCATGCTGATCGCGGGATCACGTACACACTGGAATCGCTGGAAGAACTCGCCGTTGGCGGCACTGCCGTCGGGACTGGGCTGAACACGCACCCGGAGTTTGGCGCTCGCGTCGCCGACCATTTGGCCACCGAGACAGGACTACCCTTTCGCTGCGCGGCCAATCGCTTCGCAGCGCTCGCCGGTCACGACGCCCTGGTTAGCGCACACGGCGCACTGAAAACATTGGCCGTAGCGCTCCTCAAAATCGCCAATGACGTGCGCTGGCTGGCCAGTGGTCCGCGCTGCGGCATTGGTGAACTGTGCCTGCCCGAAAACGAGCCCGGAAGTTCAATCATGCCCGGCAAGGTTAATCCGACCCAGTGCGAAGCGCTCACCATGGTCTGCGCACAGGTGCTGGGCAACGACGTTGCGCTGGGCATCGGGGCGGCTTCCGGCAATTTCGAACTCAACGTGTTCAAGCCGCTCATCATTTACAACTTTATGCAAAGCGCCCGGTTGCTCGCCGATGCAATGAAAAGCTTTGACACGTACTGCGCCAGCGGCATCGAAGCGGATCGTGTGCGAATCAAATCACTGCTGGATCGGTCGCTCATGCTGGTCACCGCGCTTGCACCACACATCGGTTATGACCGAGCCGCCACGATTGCCAAATACGCACACGGTCAGAGCCTGACGTTGCGTCAGGCGGCGCTCGCACTCGGCGAGGTCACGGAAGCAGAGTTCGATCAGTGGGTGCGGCCTGAGCGCATGGTTTAGCGGCTAATCAGACCGCAGCGCTTATCGCAAAAATGGATCGAGCGGCAACGGTTTTATTTGATGATTCCGAATGCATGCAGCTCGGACAACAGACCATCAGCTTTTTCGATAAATCAAGCGTTCATCGGGGCTACATCGTTAAAAATATGATTGTCGACTTTTACTGAAATTTAGCGCCAGCCCCAGTGCAATGGCGATTTCGCTACAAAGTTGATTCGCCAAATGGCAGCAGCCTGACGTCGGGTGGACAGTTGCTCACGGCGAAATCGCAGCATCGACGATCGCCTGCGCCTCGGTCAAGATGCTTTGCAGGTGATCGTTTCCGCGGAAACTCTCGGCGTAGATCTTGTAGATGTCTTCGGTGCCCGACGGTCGGGCGGCGAACCAGCCGTTCTCGGTGACGACCTTAATGCCGCCAATGGCCGCGCCGTTACCCGGCGCGCGATCGAGCACCGCAGTGATGGCTTCCCCGGCCAACTCTTGCGCCGTGATGGCCGCTGGGGTCAGCGCCGCGAGTTGTTTTTTTTGCGCAGCAGACGCTGGTGCTTCGACGCGGTCAGCGCTAGGCTCGCCGAGTGAGCGAGCGAGTTCCGCGTAAACCTGAGCCGGGTCACGCCCGCAACGGGCAGTGATCTCGGCGGCCAGTAGCGCGGGCACGATGCCGTCCTTGTCGGTAGTCCAGACCGTGCCGTCGCGTCGCAGGAAGGTGGCACCCGCACTCTCCTCGCCGCCAAAACCGAGCGAACCGTCGAGCAGTCCAGCAGAAAACCATTTGAATCCGACCGGGACTTCGTAGAGCTTACGGCCCAGTCGCGCCACAACGCGGTCGATCAGGCTCGTGCTGACCACTGTCTTACCGACAGCGGCGTCTGCGCTCCACAAAGGCCGGTGCTTGAACAGGTGGTCGATCGCAACCGAGAGGTAGTGATTCGGCGGCAGCAACCCGGCCTGGGGTGTGACGATGCCGTGGCGGTCGTGATCAGTGTCGCAGGCGAAGGCGATGTCGAAGCGATCCTTCATATCCTGCAATCGCTGCATGGCATACGGCGACGATGGATCCATGCGAATCTTGCCGTCCCAGTCGACGGTCATGAAGCCGAAGGTCGGATCAACCACGTCGCTGACGACAGTCAGGTCGAGTCGGTGATGCTCAGCAATTCGCGCCCAATAATGCACGCCGGCGCCGCCGAGCGGATCGACACCCATGCGCACTTTGGCATCTCGGATGGCGTCGAAGTCAATCACATTGCCGAGATCAGCAACATAGGCACCGAGATAGTCGTGTCGGTGCGTGGACTTTGCTCGCAGCGCCTGCGCGTGAGGGATCCGCCTGACACCGGAGAGCGCGGTTTCGAGGAAACGATTGGCGGCCGTCTCGATGCCCGCAGTGATGTCACTGCCCGCTGGTCCACCGTTCGGCGGGTTGTACTTGAAGCCGCCGTTATCCGGCGGGTTGTGCGATGGCGTCACCACGATGCCGTCGGCCAGCCCGCTGCTGCGCCCAAGGTTGTGCGTCAGGATCGCATGTGACACCGCCGGTGTCGGCGTGTACTCGTCGTTCGTCGCCAGCATCACATCGACGCCATTGGCGGCCAGCACCTCGAGCGCGCTCGCGCAGGCCGGCTCTGACAGCGCATGGGTATCGATGCCCAGAAACAGCGGACCGGTGATGTTCTGGCTCTGACGATAGTCACAAATAGCCTGCGTGATGGCCAGCACATGCCATTCGTTGAATGACACCTCGAACGAAGAGCCGCGATGGCCAGACGTCCCGAAGGCCACGCGCTGCGCTGGCAGCGATGGATCGGGCACGCCGGTGTAATAGGCGGTGACGAGGCGGGGCACGTCCACCAGAAGCGAACGAGGGGCCGGCTTTCCGGCCAGGGGACTGATTAAGGTAGGCATCCGACTAGGTTTCGCTCATGGGGAACTGGTTGCAGGTTTCGTGTTGACGCGGCGGTGTTTGCAGCACGAGCCATTCGCGGCGGGTGTCGTCGAACAACAAGCTCTGGCCGAGATTGTGCAGTTTCTGCTTGTTGCTGTTCATGGAACCTGTGTGTTCATATGCGCCTTGTCGGCGACCGGGTCGTGCCAGCCGCCGTCACCGACGATGAGGGCAGCGGCCTCGGCGGGCCCCCAGGTTCCGGGTTCGTAAGGCAGCGCAGCACCATGCTCGGCGAGGACCGGCTCAACCACAGCCCATGCAGCCATGACCGAATCCTCGTCCGTGAATAGTGCGCTGTCGCCGGACATCGCGGCGCCGAGCAGTCGTTCGTAGGTCGACATCGCGTTCGGATCGTCGTCCTCGCCGAGGTACAACTCACGCTGAACACCGACGAACTCCTTGCCCGGACGCTTGATGCGTGCCGCCAGCGCGATGCTCGCCTCGGGCTGCAGACGAAAGCGGAAATAATTGGCGCGCCCACCGGAAGGTCCCGAATCGTCGAATAGCCCCTGCGGCGGCGGATGCATCTGCACCTGCACTTCTACCACCGACGCCGGCAGCAGCTTGCCGGCTCGCACGTACCAGGGCACTCCGGCCCATCGCCATGAGTCGATGTACAAGCGCAGCGCGCAGAAGGTTTCGACGTCGGAGTCCTTCGCAACGCCTTTTTCGTCACGGTACCCGACGTATTGCCCGCGCACCAGATCGGCGGGCACCAGCGGCAGCATCGCCTGCAACACGCTCGCCTTGGCACTATGCACCGCATCGAAGCTCTGGAACGCCGGCGGCTCCATCGCCAGCAGCGCGATCACCTGAAACAGGTGGTTCTCGACCACGTCGCGCAGGCAACCAGCGCTTTCGTAAAACGCGCCGCGTGTGCCGACACCGAAGCTCTCGGCCAGCGTCACCTGCACGCTGGCGATGTGGTGGCGGTTCCACACCGGTTCGAGGAAGGAGTTCGCGAAGCGGAAGTAGAGGATGTTCATGATCGCCTCCTTCCCCAGGTAGTG
>JBDSYI010000132.1:0-5004 GCA_039925745.1 Casimicrobium sp.
AAACGCCAGGCCGACGCTCAGTGCGGAACAACGCGCGAAAGATTACCAGCACGAACATCGCCAAAAGGCAGATACCGCCCCACGCCAGCCACCGAAGGTACGACGGCGCACGCGCTTCTACGCGCGCACAGGCTGGGGTCGTGGCGCTAAATGCGCGATTAAGTTCGGCCGCTGCCGTCTCGGCTTCTGCGATTGCCGATACACCCTCGAATTCTGCTGCGAACACAGCGAGTGAACTCGAACTCAAGTAGAGGCACACTCTGCTAGCACCGCGTCGCCGAGGTTGAACGTTGACTTTGGCGATAACGTAGAGCTAACCGGCGCTGCGCGGCTTTATCGCGCAGCGTCCAGCGACCGAAGGGAGCGAGGTTGAGCGCCGGGTTAGAAGCGTTCTGTGCCTGCACTTCGAGATTCCTTTCTCGGATTATGTGGCCCGCAGTAGCTGTGCCCGGTAACAGTGTGATTCTTTTTCATATCGTCTGCTATGGCCACCACGAGTTTGAATAGATTACCCCACGTTGCAATTGGAATGTGCTTTCCGGAAGGGTGCTCAGGCTTAAAATCAAGCTCAATAATCGCCGATGCCAACCAGTTTTCCGGTATTCCGACCGCAGAAAGATGCTTTTTCAGGATTGAACTGTAGCCAGAAACTAGTTTCGAAAACTCTGAACTTGCTGGGGTCATTGATTTCGCAAGAAGATCAAGGCGAACTATTTGTACGTCACTTTGTTGCGCAAGAAGACAAAGCTTTCCAATGCCCCAATAGCCACCTACATCGTTGTTGCGGCTTATGAACGAACCATACAATCCGGATGCGATGTTTTTTAGTTCTTTCCGTCGCGCCATGGTGAGCTTCTAACGTAATATCAACGCGCAGTGCATCGTTAATCTGCCAAAACGTTGATATACGCACAATGCATCACTAATAGCGGTAGCCAGCATAGTTTGATGTTCGTTCTGCATAGCTAATGCTACTGCGCCAGCGCCCAAGCCACATGCTCCCTCACCATCTCGCTCGCATGTGATGCGTGCGAATGCAACGCAGCTTCGCCCTCCGGTGTGCGCTCCGCATTTCCTAGAGCCACCGCAATATTCCGCAACCATCGCTCATGCCCAATCCGCCGGATCGGACTGCCTTGTAACCGATCGTTGAACTCCGCTTCCGTCCACGCAAAAAGCTGGACTAATGTCGCTGAATCCAGCCCATTTCTTGGCTCAAAATCGGGCACGGTTGCTTTACGCGCAAACTTGTTCCACGGGCAGATGAGTTGGCAGTCGTCGCAGCCGTAGATGCGGTTGCCGATGGCTTTGCGGAACTCGATAGGGATGGCGGTTTTGAGTTCGATTGTTAAGTAGCTGATGCATCTACGTGCGTCAAGCCGGTGCGGGCCGATGATGGCCTTTGTGGGACAGACGTCGATGCAGGCGGTACACGTGCCGCAGTGCTCGGACTGTGGCTCCGGCGGGGCTAGTTTTAACGAGGTGTAGATGTCGCCGAGGAAGAACATTGAGCCGCGTTCGCGCGAGAGCAAGAGCGTGTGTTTGCCGCGCCAGCCGAGGCCTGCTTTCACAGCTAACGGAATTTCCATCACGGGTGCGGAGTCGGTGAACGCTCGGAAGTCGTGCGGCGCGATTTCGTCGTTGATCGCCGTGGCGAACGCTTGCAGTTTGTTGCGCAAAACTTTGTGATAGTCGCGGCCTAAGGCGTAGCGGGACACGTAGGCTTGGTTGTTCGAAGCAGAGGCTCTTGCGGCAGTCACCGCCCCTTCTCCCCAACCCTCCCCCACGAGGGGGGCGGGGGCCGATCCGGCGTCGTGGCTAGGCGAATAGTCGAGCGCTACGCAAATGACACTCTGAGTGCCGGGCTGCAATTCATCGGGCTGCCATCTTTTGGAACCGTGGCGGGCCATATACTCCATCTCGCCATGATGATCGGCCTTAATCCACGCCTGAAACCCCTCCGCCTCGCGCTCAAGCGCGATGTCGGCTATCCCCACCGCAGAGAAGCCCATGCGCTCGCCGAGTTGCACGATGCGCGCTTCTATCGTTTGCTGTGTGGGGTTTGACATGGAGACCATTGTAGAAACGACTGAGTATTTGCCAGACGAAGCGGCAACGTTGGCCTTTGCCCAGCGATTTGCAGCGGTGGTCAGCTCGCCGTGCTCCGTCGCGCTAGTGGGTGATCTTGGTGCGGGTAAAACGACGTTTGTGCGCGGTATGTTGCGCGCGCTCGGAGTGACGGGTGCGATCAAGAGTCCGACTTACGCGCTTGTGGAAAGCTACGACACCGCGAAGGGTGAAGTGCATCATCTCGATGCGTATCGCATTGAGAGCGTGGATGATTTTGAAGCACGCGGCGGATTTGAATATTTTGAATCATCATCGATTCGGTTTGTCGAATGGCCGGGGCGGCTGCACGGGGCGGTTTCGTTTGATCTGGAGTTGAAGTTTGATTTTGAAAATGAAGGGCGGCGAGTGACGATTTCTCCTCGCACAACGAGTGACGCCAGTGTCAAACTTACCCCTCACGTGCTGGACGAGCGGGGATCGCAGAGATGAACCGCAGACAAGCTTTACAAGTTTTGGCGGCGCTGATTGCTGGTGGTGCCGCCACGATTGCGCTGGGCGGTCCAAAAATTCTCGCGGTGCGCGCGTGGCCGGGCAAGTCGTCGACCCGCATCACGATTGAATCGGACAGCGAGCTGCGCTTTTTCGTCACTGCGCTGTCGAACCCTGATCGCGCGGTGGTTGACCTCTCCGAAGTGCAGGCCGATGCCGCGTTTCAGAAGGCGCTGGAGACACTTAAAAACGATACCGGCGTGCTGTCTAAGGCGCGCATCGGCCAATTTCGCCCGGATACCGCTCGGCTCGTTCTCGAGCTCAAGTCACGTGCCGAGACAGCAGCGTTCGCGCTGCCGCCGGTGGGGCAGTATCGGCATCGTCTGGTGATCGACCTGACGCCAGTTGACGCGGATGATCCTATCGCAACGTTTTTGGCGAAGCTCATCGAGCGCGAGGCGCAGCTCGAAAAAGCCGCTGATCTGGCGGCCATCGAAGCGGCAAAACCGGTTCCGCCGATTCTTCCGCCAAAACTTAATAAGTTGCCACCTTTGCTACCGCCGATCGTTCGGCGTCCGCCCGCCCCGCAACACGTTAAGCCTTTCGTCGTCGTGCTTGATCCTGGTCACGGCGGCGAAGATCCTGGCGCGGTGGGGCCTGCGGGGACGTACGAAAAGGATGTGGTGCTGGCCATCGCGCACAGGACCAAAGCGCTGCTTGAGCAAGACCCGCGCATCGTCGTGCTCATGACGCGTGAAGAGGATGTGTTCATCGCGCTCGGAGATCGCGTGCGCAAAGCGCGCGGCGTGAACGCTGATGTGTTCGTGTCGATACACGCTGACGCCTTCACGCGACCGGATGCGCGCGGCAGCTCGGTGTTTGCGCTATCGGAGCGAGGCGCCAGCAGCGCGGCGGCGAAGTGGATGGCAGACAAAGAAAATCAGTCGGATTTGATCGGTGGCGTGCGCCTCGTGGGGCGTGACCCATCGCTCTCGAAGATGATTCTGGAGATGAGTCAATCGATCACCAATGCCGAATCGATGAAGCTCGGGCGCGGCATGATTGGCGAGATCAAGCCCATTAACAAACTGCATAAAGGCAGCGTCGAGCAGGCGGGCTTTGCAGTGCTGAAAGCGCCAGACATTCCGTCGGTTTTAATTGAGACGGCTTTTATCTCAAATCCCGAGGAAGAGGCGAAGCTCAACCACCCCGCGCACCAGCAGAAACTCGCTCACGCTATCCGTAACGGCGTGCGAAAATTTTTGGTCACGCAGCAAGTGCGGGTGTGATCAGCTTTTCTATGAAATCACCATCACATACGGGCTAAGACAAATTTAATGCATAAGTCGATATGTAGATATATGACGGTATACCCCTTATGTAGTGGCGTTTGCAACGAAAAGCTGATGCCGCCAACGTTCATTGATTGGGGTAGTTCTTCAGTTCCAGCACCCAGACACACAGGCGCTTGCTGATGGCATCGAGTCTGCTCGCTCTCATCGACGACATCGCTACGCTGCTTGATGACGTCGCGCTGCTCACCAAAGTCGCAGCGAAAAAAACAGCCGGTGTGCTCGGCGATGATTTAGCACTCAATGCGCAGCAAGTTTCGGGCGTCACCGCAGATCGGGAACTGCCCGTTGTGTGGGCGGTGTTTAAAGGCTCGGCTGTCAATAAACTGATTCTGGTTCCCACTGCCATAGCGATTAGCGCATTTGCCCCTTGGGCGGTGACGCCACTGTTGATGGTCGGTGGTGCATTTCTTTGTTACGAAGGTTTCGAAAAGCTCGCGCACAAATTTCTGCATAACAAGCGTGAGAACGGCGCGCACGACGCTGTGTTGGCAGCAGCCTTGGTCGACAAAAACATCGATCGTGTCGCCTACGAAAAAGATAAAGTGAAGGGTGCGATCCGTACCGACTTTGTGCTCTCTGCCGAGATCATCGCGATTACGCTGGGCACCGTCACGACGCAGCCCATTGCGACGCAACTTACCGTGCTCTCAGGCATCGCGGTGATTATGACAATCGGGGTGTACGGCGTCGTCGCTGGCATCGTGAAGCTTGATGATGCGGGGCTCTACCTCAGCCGCGCGGTCGGCGCGGGGGGATTCGCGAATTTCAAACGCAGTTGTGGCCGCGGCATTTTGTGGGCTGCACCGTATCTGATGAAAGGCCTGTCCATCGCTGGAACCATTGCCATGTTTTTAGTCGGCGGTGGCATCCTGACGCATGGCATCCCGCTGGTGCATCATTGGATCGAAAGCGTCAGCGCGAGTCTGGGCGGTGTCATCGGGGTGGTCGCACCGACGTTGCTCGACGGCGTGTTCGGTGTGCTTGCTGGCGCTGTGGTTTTGCTGGGCGTCGGGTTGATCAGCAAGATCAGAAAATAGCGGACGCCAGTTCGAATACTCGCGCGTTTCAGACCGTTTGACTTCCTGGGACT
>JBDSYI010000133.1:0-3362 GCA_039925745.1 Casimicrobium sp.
GTCGGCGAGATCCTGCGCGGTAATCACGCCCACGGCAGCGAGCATTTGCGCATGCGCGAGCGAGCCAGCAATGTCAAATTCGGCGAGCCGATAGTCAAACGGAATCGACGCCGTGTAGCGCTTGACGATTTCGGCGACCGGCTCATCGAAGCGACCGGACCAACCGGATGAAGCTGAAGCGGAAGAAGGGTTAGCGGCGACGGATGGGGGAGCTTGCATGTTCGAGGGGTCTGGAATAGGCTCGGGTGAGCGGGACAGTTGTGGCCAAACGCGGAGGACGGCCTCGTTGGTTCGGCCTGAGCACGTCGAAGGTCGTATTGCATGCGCCCAATATCACTGAGCGGATTCCACCGGCATTTCGACGGGCTCAGTGCGAACGGAATCGAATCAAATCTTTTATGAATATCAATAACCGCTGCGGCGATACATTCACACCATGAAGACGCAAATTTTAGCCCGCCAGGAGCGTGACGCGCGTGAGGCAGTGTTTCCCGACCTGAGAAACGTCGGCATCCTCGCTCGTGCGCTGATCCTGTACCTGGCGATGGTGCTCGGCCACGCCCTCGCGATCTCCACGAAACCGTATGACCTAATTATCAATATTGCCGTCGTGCTAGCGGGTGGCCTGCCGGCGGCGGCGTTGGTAGGCGCTGCCTGGGCGCTATTTTCACCGTGGCTGCGTCGGCTCGCCTATTGGCAGGCGGCGGGGCTTCTGATCGCGCTGACCGCCGCGGTGGCCGCGTGGGGGGCACGATTGACCGACGCTCCACCATGGCGTGCGGTACCCCTTGCATTACTTGGGCTGGCCGCGATTCTGATTTACTTTCATACCCTCGGTCGCGCGTTGTCCCCGGCGGTCACAGAGGCGCGCTTGCAGGCGTTGCAGGCGCGTATCCGGCCACACTTTCTGTTTAACTCTATCAACGGAGTGCTCGGAGTGCTGCGCGCCGACCCGAAGCGTGCCGAAACCGCACTTGAAGATATGGCAGATTTGTTTCGGGTGCTCATGCTCGAAAACCGCGATCTGCAGCCGCTCGCTGACGAAATTGCACTTACCCGGCAATATCTCAATCTGGAAAAAATGCGCCTGGGTGATCGCCTCAACGTGGTGTGGAAGCTGGACAAAATGCCACCTGACGCCGTGGTGCCGCCGCTCGTTTTGCAGCCGATTGCAGAGAACGCGGTCTATCACGGCATCGAGCCGACGCAAAGCGCTGGGGTGATCGAAATCGAGGTCGCCCAATTGCGCAACGAAATCACCATCACCGTGAGAAATCCCTTCCTCGAACGGGCCGGTGCGCATCACGGCGGCAACAAAATGGCAATGAGCAATATCCGCGAGCGACTTGCGCTGCATTTCGATGCTGAGGCGCGCATGAGCTCTGGCCCGCGCGATGGGCGCTATCAGGTGCAGCTTGTGCTGCCCTACGTCGCCATGACAAAAACTACTGACACCCGATCGCTCGTATGACAAATATGGCAGCATCCACCCGCCCCAAACGTATCATCATCGCAGATGACGAACCGCCCGCGCGCCGCCGTTTGTTTGACTTGCTCGACGAGTTGCAACCAGCGTTTCCGCATGTCGTGGTTGCCGAGGTTGACAACGGTCGCGCCGCGCTGCTGGCTGCGCAGCAGGGGGCAGACGTCATCCTGCTCGACATCAATATGCCTGAGATGGATGGGCTAGAGGCAGCGCGCCATTTGCTCAAAATGGACAATGCGCCGAGCGTGATCTTCATTACGGCTTACGAGCAACATGCGCTCGCCGCGTTTGAAGTTCATGCAGTCGATTATTTGTTGAAACCTGTGCGTCGGGAGCGACTGCTCGCTGCGCTGCAGCGCGTGACGCCGCTCACCGCGCCGCAGCTTGAAGCGCTGCCACGTGGCGCGCGACGCTACTTGAGCATTAGCGAACGCGGTCGCCTGCTACTGGTGCCGAGCGACGACGTGATTTTTTTTCGCGCCGAGCAAAAGTACATTACGGTCGTCACGGCCGAAAAAGAGTATTTGCTGGAAGATTCACTCACTCGAATTGACGAAGAATTCGGCGGCCGCTTTTTGCGCATTCATCGCAATTGTCTGGCCCGAGCCGATCTCATCGAAACGTTCGAACGGGACGCGGATGCGGACGGCGAGGCGCAATGGATTGTGACCTTGCGCGGGCGTCCGGAGCGCTTACCCGTGAGCCGCAGGCAGCATGCGCAGGTGCGGTCATTGGCGAAACGGGTGCGCGAGTAATTGCCTAGGGCACGCACAAAAGTGCGCATTCTGATGCGCACCCTGCCCGCCAGGCACTGAACCTGGAACGGTCAGTGAATCAACAGTCTCACCGCGAGGGATGCGCACGCGACCGTGGTCAACTGAACGCGAAGACGCATAAACCAGTCTGGCCAAACCGTCGAGGTCAGGATGGCTCTCATTCGGAAGTCGGCGATAAGTTGCGCAATGAAGCCAACGATCAGCGTAAGCACGATCAGTTTTTGTTGACCGGGATGGGCACTCGTTAAAGCCGCACCACAGAGCGCGACCCAGCCGATGAGCGACGGTACGACGCTCCAAACCAGCCAACCCGCGCCCAGCTCATCGCGTTGCAGAGAAAAGGCCCAATGCAGCGCACCAACAAAACTCAAAATGACTGCACCGTAGGCCACTATGAAAATGGTGAGCGGCGGGCTAGCTGGGTTATTCGATTGGGCGTGTGCGACTAAAGCAAATGCGAGGCACACAAACGGAATGAGTCCCGCGTATCCCAGCGCCTGAGCGAGCCGCTGTTTATTGATGCTGTTCATGATCAGATTTTAGTGAACCCTACAATTAACTTTTCTTCGTTGTGCAATTTCATTTATGTCTGAACCCCGCGTCCTCATTTGTGGCTCCATGGCCTTTGACACGATTTGTGTTTTTCAGGGGAAATTTGGCGAGCACATCGTGCCTGAGGCGACGCACAGAATCAGCGTATCGTTTCTGGTTGATGACATGCGGCGTGAGTTTGGCGGATGCGCTGGCAATATTGCCTACAGCCTGAAGCTGGCAGGCGGTGCGCCGGTGATTTGTGCGGCGGTGGGCCATGATTCTTCGGGCTATCGTGAGCGCATGCAGACGCTGGGCATTGGGCTTGATGCCCTGAAACTGGTGCCCGACGCCTTCACGGCGCAGGCCTACATCATGACCGATCTGGAGGACAACCAGATTACGAGTTTTCACGCCGGTGCGATGTTTCAGTCGCAGTTGAATGACGTGACGGCGGTTGACAATATCGCGCTCGGCATCGTCGCGCCTGATGGTCGCGACGGCATGTTCCGGCACGCGCGCGGCTTCGCATCGAAAAACATACCCTTCATCTTCGATCCGGGTCAGGC
>JBDSYI010000134.1:0-4777 GCA_039925745.1 Casimicrobium sp.
CGCAGCGCCACCGTATCGAGGCTAATGCAGAAGCATTCGCTGTTGAGTACCTCCATCGAAACGGGGCCGGGCGACAGGCACGCGGCGACTGCTGCTGAGGGGGTCTGAGGCGCGTAGGTGAGATCACCCTCGACCCAGCCCTGGAAGTGCTGTGCCCGCTCGACCACATGGAGCATGCGACCAGCGGCACCCAGCGTTCTGGGATGCCGCGTGAACCCGGGTCTGGGAGAAATGAATGTCGCCATCTCGCGCGCCATCTGGCGGGCCCGGTCAGGGTATTGCGCGAGCAAGGCAATCAGCAGGTTCTCCAGAGCGATCACGCGTATGTGGAGGTGCTCCAGTTCCGCGTTGACTGATCGAGCGATGGCCGGTTCCACATCGCAGTCTTCCAAAGGTCGCGTCGAATGTGCTTCGCGCTCGTTCTCCCGCCTGGAAAGCGCGGACTGAGGGTGGGGCAGCGGTTGCGATGGGCCTGCGGTCATGACTTCAGCGCTGGGCCCGCAGAGCCGAGCGAGAAGGTCATAGACAAGGCAACGACGAGCGTTTTTAACGTGCTGCGCTCAGGCGCGTGACAAATCCTGTGCTCCAAAAACACGTCGCTCTCCTCGCAACTTGAAGAATGATCGCTGTCTTTAGTGCACTGAAACATAGCCTCACTCCTTTAGATTCGCTCAATTGCGTGTGATGACTATGCACTCAGCAGCGGACGTGGTCTGTCTGTTACCGCACGCAACCAGCGCGCCAGGCTTGTTGATCGGGCTGTGATCTCCCATGCAAGGGCAACGAGTCGCCGTCCCGCAATCCTTAGCCGAGGTGCTCGAGCACGACGTGAAGCAGGCCGATGGTTGACCAGCAGACTCGGCCGGCCGCGCATCGGAATGCTGATCAGGACAGCTGTCAGTGAAGACCCATCGTGCGTCACATGGACGCGTGATTGCATCTTGACCGCATCAATCGAACGTTCAGTGCGGCAACACACAGACAGACCCAAAAGTGACGTCCATCATCACAGCAATATCCTCAACGCCCGCGCAACCTTCGGTCACGTGTGCATTGTGCCGAGGCAACGCCGGAATGGAACCACTATGCTGAATGTTCGAATTATTACGAGTGCTACCACGGTATTCGCGACCTTAAGTTACCTGCTATGCGTGGCCTACGGACTGCTGCTACCGTCTAGCGTGAATATGCACCAGCTATTGGAGATCGTGCTTCCCGGCTTCGTATGGATCAGCCCCAGCGCATTCTTCTTTGGCCTGGTCTGGGCTGTAGCGTGGGGCGCCTATATCGGCGGCGGGTTCGTCCTGACCTACAACATGCTGCATCGTTGGATGGGGAACAAGACGACATGATGCACTGAGGTCGCTACCTCTTGCGCGGCAGCGGCGGCGGGCCGCGCCAACGGCGGGCCCACTGCCGGCGCGCCAGAGTTGGCTGGCCTAGCGTCATTTGTCCGACGGTGAATCCGTATTCGCCATCGAGTTTGCGATGGAACGCGGCAGGTCAGAAGCGGTACGCCATCACTAGCAATTAGGGAGAGTCACGCTCCGCTTTGAACGATAAGTACGGAACCGAGGTCACGGCCAATTCCATCAGGGGTCGCTCTGGCGGTCGGCATTCGCAGCACGATGAATTTTTAGTTGCTGCGCTCCGAGGAATGATTCGATCAAAAACCGTGGCGGATCAACCGTGCCTTGAATAGCCTAAGTTTAGTGGCCCAGCGTACAGACATCCCAACATCCTGCGGCTATCGTGTAGCCGTCCTCAGCTTGACTTCATCTTCACTCTACTATCGAGAATCAACCATGCAAACAGAAACAATGAACGTGACCGGAATGACTTGCGGCGGATGCGTCAGCAAAGTGACTAAGGCACTGACAGCCGTGCCCGGCGTTGGCCACGTAGACGTATCGCTGCCCGGTAAGGCTTCCGTCGACTTCGACGAAAAGCTGACCTCTCGGGAGCGCCTGCAATCGGCGGTAAAGGATGCTGGCTACGGGGTCGCGACCAGCGGGCAGGCTGCCTCAAGTCAGACTAAGGGCGGCTGCTGCGGCTAATGCCGTGACGATCGTGGCGCTTGTTGCGCCACGGGCAGGATTCCGTTCCTGGCACCATCAGGCTTCGCCCGAAACATTCCCGACACATTCCTAAGGGGATGTCTCAAAGCGGTCGCGGTCCTCGTTGCTGGATGAGCGCATGGACCCATTCCACATCTCACCTTTGCTGCTGGCTCGACGGACGCTACCGCATCGCATACTTCACGCACGCAGTGGCCTCAGGCAATTTTCTTCATATACAGTTCAACGGTTCGGCCTCACTTATGTCGACTTCATGCGCCAAAGCCAAACCTTCTTCGGATGTCCGCATTGAGTAAAAACTACAGCGGGTTCGCCAATGAGTCGGGATTGCGAATGTATTCATGCTGCGCTTTTCGTGCGGGCCTCCGGGACTATCCGTATGGTGCGCACGGATTGCCTTTAGGATTCGCTGTTTGAAACTTCGTCAAAATACCATCAGGGGCAGCTATTTGTGCAGCTGAAGTTGTGACTACGTTATTCAGGGGTAAGGTTTCACATCTGGTGCTCGCTGTAGACGATGCCATTCGCCTGCTGCACTTCACGCACATACCGCACGATCTGCTTAATTTCTTCTTCGGAAACCGCTGGCTGCGCCGGCATGTCACCGAAGCGCCAGTGGTGCTGCCGAACTCCATTGCGAACAGCGCGCGAGAAGGCCTCATCGGGATGATGGCCAGGGTTGTAAATGGTATTCAGGAATGATGGCCCCTTGTCCGTGCCAACGCCGTAAGTCCCGTGACATTTCGCGCAAGTGGCATCGTAGGCGCGTTGGCCTGAAAGTGCCATCGGCGACAACGCTGGCAGCTTCACCCCCCGAGCAGGCGGCGGCAAATCCCGAATGCGTTGCGACCATGCGAAGCTGGCGCCTGCGACCAATGCCATTGCGAGAGTGGCAAAGCTAATTTTTTTCAAGATTTTCATTTTTTTCCAAATATTGAAGCCATGTCCTGCCTGGGGGAGTCATGCAGATCGGCATGTTTCTGCTACGTCGCTCTAGCCTTCACCCGAGGGAACCGACAACCTGTGCGTCGTGAGGTTGATGTTTGCGGGGATTTTTCGCGATGTGCGGCCCTGCCGAGTTTGAGCAGTGTCCCTTCCCACAGGCGCAGTGCCAGATGGCCATCAAAGCGGAGGAACAGTCGATGAAGCAGGGCCGCGGCCTGGTCAACGCCAGGCGTGGCCAAGCTAGAGTGAAGACGCGGCTGCAGGACAGCGACATTTGCTTGATTGTTCATCTGGTGACTACTGCTGCTGCCGGCGCGGCCGCAACGGTGGGTTTGGCCTTGGCGCTCTTGATACCCGCAAGCACCGCCGAACGCCTTGCCATCGACAGCGCGTCGATTTCGGGGCTAAGCACAAACGGGTCGACGACGTCGGTCGTGACGAGCTTCGCGGTGCTCATGTTTTCGTCGGCAAGCATCATTGCGGCTTCCATCGAAAATCACATGTCGCCGCGCCCGAAGCGATAGTTCCGGTGCGAAGCAACTGTCCGCCCCACTTCTCCGCCAGCGGAAAATCCAGTTGGCACCAGGTTTGGACGCATAGCTCCGATGCGTTGTGATGACCAAAGAATTCGGCGACCGGGCATTTCATGCAATCGAAGGCAATCGTGCCGTCGTTACTGAGGACATCGCGCCATTCGTACCCTGGCGCGTCGAAGGGAAAGGTGCGGAAAAGGTCCGTCGCGAGCTTGAGGCGCTTGTGTGGATCCCGCGTAAACGCACCCGCCATGAGCAACGGCGGTTCACCCATCTGCACATATATTCTCCAGCCGATGTCGTAAATGAGTCGATGCGAATCAGCGGCGGAAATTCCGTGTCGAAGCAGTGCTTCATGCATGGCAAGCGTGGCGACCGCAAGATGGGTCGTGAACACCGCGCCCAGACTCGGCTGAATCGCGACCGACGGTTCAAGTTCGTAGTAGCGCTCCCAGACTTGATTCAAGAGCTCGCCGATGGGCACTCCGAGCGGTGTCGTCTTGAGGACGTCTCTAGCATGGGGTTCGAGCAGCATTTGCCACAGCCCACCGTGCTCCAGCGAGCGCTTGAGCACGCCACCCAGTTGATCGCGCAATTCGTTGAAGACTTCAACTGTCGCCTCCTGATCCCAAGTCTCGTCCACTGCTTCTAGCGGCAGAAATTCCCCGAGGAGCAGCAGTTCGGGAGCCAGTTGCGATGCTCGCCGTTTGAGCAGCGCCAGCGAAGCGGTGCGGGCGACATATTCACGGGCGATAAACGGACGGGAAAGTGCCTCAAAACGCGCATCGGGAGCAAGTACGAAGATCAACGACTCGGCGGTCGTGAGCGCTTTTGCATGCAACATCAGTTCGCTTGGAAAAACGAAGCCATGCTGATATCCCGCCGTCATCATTTCGAGATACACCTTGGTGAAGCTCATCTCGCTGAGGCGGGAGGTGTAGAACCTCTCCGCCAGCGCGGCGAAACGTTCGTAGAAGGCTTTTTCGTTGGCTCCGGCTAACGCATTAGTCTGCGCCTTGAAATGGTGGAAGGCACGCCGGGTCTGGCGTTGAACCACCGCGAACCAGTACAGGATGAACCGATCCCTTTGCGTTGCCGTGAGCTCTCCATACATGCCGAAATCCAGCAGCGTAAAGGAGCCATCCGGGTGAAAAAAGATATTGCCGGGATGAAGATCGGCATGGAACAGACCATCGGAGACAAACATTTGAAGCATGACGT
>JBDSYI010000135.1:0-9557 GCA_039925745.1 Casimicrobium sp.
CACATAGCTGTGCTAATCGTAAGATTCTTAAGACGAAATGCGTGACGAATTAGCGACACGCCAGCACGGCCAACGGGAGTGTATGCGTGATTGGTGCGTTCCGCGCACGTTGCCGCTAGTTTTCGGAGATGATCGTGCCCGTTGGGCTCACCGATGCGCGTATGACGGTGACCTCGTCGCTCAGCAGTCCGCCACGCTGGCTCCAAGCCACTTTGGAGCCAGTGGCGTTAATCGCAGCATGGTCAATACTGCCTTCGCCGAGCTGCAAGCGAGTACCGGTCGCAAAGTCAAGCCAAGCCACCGAATCGGTGACAGTCAATCGCTCATGAACTACGCCGTAGCGACCATCGCCTGAAAGTTGCCGTAGCCGAACGGTGCGCGCCGCTGCTATCGCGTACTTGGGTTTGCCCGTTGACCACGGCACAATTGCCAGCGCGCCGTCCGAGTAGTGCGCTACATACGGTGCGCCAGAAATGAATGTCACTTCGCCTTCATTCATCCATTTCGGTGGCTCGCTTGGCTTGAGTGAGCGTAACTTCCATCGGGCGTTGGCGGCGTCGCTCAAATCAAAGTTGAAAAGGGTTTTTCCATCGGGCGCGAAGCCAAGTTCGACATTTCGGCCAATCGCGGTTTTGGCGATACGTTTTCCGCGTTTTGTATAGAGTTCGAGTGCGCGTCCCTCGTCAGGGTATTGAATGGCGATCGCAACCAGCGCACCTTGGGCATCGACATCGATCACGCGACCTGCGGTTTCGATTTGGCCTAACGTTGCGCAGCTCGCCGCGTCGTATAGGCGCAATGAATCGTGTGCGCCGTGAACGCGTTCAATCACGATCCGGCGGTTGAATGAAAAAGACGACGGCGCGTTGATCGAACAGAGTTTTTTGGGTGCTGCGACGCCCGATTTCCATTGATACAAACCTGGCGATTCGGTTCCCGGTGCGCTCACAAGAATGGTCACCGCGTCGCCGTGTGCAATTTCGACATCGACCAGCTCACGCGCCTTGATTGTCCATGCGAACGATTGTGATGCGGTGAGCGCGACAATTGCAGCCAACATCGCGCAACGGAACGAGACGTCAGCCAAGCTCAAGCATCACCGGCTGATGATCGGAGAAGCGAGTGTCCAGATTAACTTCCATGCGTTTGACGTGCGGCACCAGCGTTTCGCTGACGAACATAAAGTCGCATGCAATCGGCTCCGGGCCGTATCTGCGATCATGCAGACGAAAAGTTGGAGTATGCGGCGCTTCAGGGCGGGCGAACGTCCATGCGTCGTGCAACGTATTGGTGCCGCCTTCAGGCTCGTTCAGCAAAGTGTATTCGGGACTATCAATTTCAAAGTTAAAGTCGCCGGTGAGAATGCAATGGGGCGTATGCGGCTTGCTCTGAAACGCCGACCCCGAATCGTCAATTAGCGGCGGCGTGGCTGCGTGTGCGCAGGCTTCGCGATGCAGCCGCAAAATCGCCTGCGCTTGAGCCATGCGCATCGGTGGAGAATAAAATTCAAGATGTGTCGTCATGAAGCGAACGGGGCCAAATGGCGTGGTTATGGTTGCATTGGTGCACATCCGCGGCATGCTGCGGACGCCGCCTGGCGTCGTGTCGGCTGGGTAAGGCAGCGCGTGATGTTGCACTTGCACCACAGGCAATCGAGTCGCGATCAGGTTGCCGAAGCGCTGGCGCGATTTTCCATCCGGGCCCAATTCATCCACTGCAGCACCAAAAAATACTTCAAAGCCGGGCAGTAGCGACTTGAGAATTGCCGGCTGGTTGTGCGAAGCGTCGCCGTCAAGCCGTGGATAGTTGACCGCGACCTCTTGCATGCAGATTACGTCGAAATCTGCCATGTCGCGCGCGTCCTTGACGACGCGCGCGATGTCGATCACGCCATCAAGCCCGCAGAACCATTGCACGTTCCAGGTGATGATTTTCATTTAATGCCTGCTCGCATGAAGGACTGAACAAATTGTCGCTGGAACAGTAAAAACGCCGCCAGCAATGGCGCGGAGGTGATCAGAGTGGCGGCGGTAATGATGGACCAGTCGATGCCCTGATCGGTTGACGCAAACACTTGTAAACCAACAGTTAAGGGGCGCGAATTGACAGAGTTCGTCACCACCAGCGGCCACAAGAAATTGTTCCAGTGATAACTGACGGAGACGAGCGCGAAGGCAACGTAAACAGGCTTTGCCAGCGGCACATAAACACGCCATAAAATTTGCAGCGTAGACGCGCCTTCCATGGTTGCCGCTTCGACCAATTCTTTCGGTATGCCTTTGAAGGTTTGGCGCAGAAGAAAGATCGCGAAGGCTGACGCGAAGTACGGTAATCCGATACCAAGCAGGGTGTCAATCAGCCCAAGTTGGCTCATCGTCTTGTAATTTTCAACCAGCAGAATGTCCGGCATGATCATGAGCTGCACCAACACCAATGCAAAGACAATGTTTTTGCCGCGAAACTCGTAGCGCACGAAAGCGTAGGCGGCTAAAGTGCACAGTACCAACTGCGCCGCAAGAATCATTGCGACCAACACCGTCGTATTGAAGAAATATCGGGCGAATGGCGCGGCCGTCCACGCGCGCTCGAAGTTCTCTAAGGTCAAGGGCGCAGATAGTAAAAATTTTGCTGAGAACTCGGACGGATGAAAGGCCGTCCACACCGCGTAAGCGAGCGGCAATATCCACAGCACCGCCAGCAGCCACGCTGCGACCGTGTCGACGATAGACGCCCTTTGCTGAAATGAGGGAGCGGACATCTCAGTAATGTGCCTTCTTGTCGAGCACAAAAAACTGCACCAACGCCACGGTCGCGAGCGTACCGATCAGCACCACAGTGATCGCAGCGGCATAGCCTTGATCCCAATACTTGAAGCCGACTTCATACAGGTGATACAGCAGCAAACTCGTTGCGTTGTCCGGCCCGCCCCGTGTCATTACGACGACGTGATCAACCATGCGAAACGCATTGATGACCGCATTTACCAGCACGAAAATGGTGGTCGGCATCAACAGCGGCCAAAGCACGCGCCGAAAAAAGAACCAGCGCCCCGCGCCTTCGATAGCGGCCGCCTCGCGCAGGCTTGGGCTGATGCTCTGAAGTGCCGCGAGATAGAAGATCATGAAGAAACCCGCTTCTTTCCACACTGCGACGACGGTGATGCTGGCCAGCGCGGTCGATTTATCCCCCAACCAGTTCTGCGACGGCAAGCCGAATAAGCCGCCGATTTGCTCCAGCAGCCCGTAGGTCGGTGTGTAGAAGAATAGCCAGATATTGGCTACGGCGATCATGGGCAAAACGGTAGGCGTGAAATACGCCATTCGCAAGAAACCGCGACCGACCATGCGCGCATTGACCCATAAAGCCATCGCCAACGCCAGTCCGACTGAGAGAGGAATGGTTGCCAATGCAAACCACAAGTTATTGCGCAACGCCTGCCAGAAAATTGGATCTTCGATCATCGATGCGTAATTGTCGAGCCCAACAAACACGCTAGGGCGGTTCGGTTTCGGGGTCGACATGAAACTGTCGATAATCGTGGCTACGGCCGGGTAATGCGTGAACGCCGCCAGCAGGACGAGCGCTGGCAGCAACATCAGCCAGGCGTGTGCCTGATGTTGGCGATTCACGCGATATTCACTATCGATTGACCGAGCGGCAAGCGTTTACTTGTACGACTTTAGGAGCCGCTCTGCTTCGCGTTGAGCGTCCTTCATCGCGGCTTCGGCAGTTTTACTGCCTGTCAGTGCGGCCTGCAAGCCATCATTTAACGCCTTGGTGACACGCTGATTGTCGTGCGTTGAAAATTCAGCAACCGCGTATTGCAACTGATCGCGCGCTACCGTTGCTGGTGGAAAATCAGCCGCGTATTTTTTGAGTGCAACCGTGTCCCACGCGGCGGGCGATACGGCCACATATCCCGTTTCAATGCCCCACTGCGCGGCCCGTTCAGGTTGGGTGAGCCACTTCGCAAATTTGAACGCTGCAGCTTGCTGTGCAGGTGTCGCCTTCTTGAAGATGTAGAAATTGCCGCCGCCGGTGGGTGATCCACGCTTTTTCCCGGTTGGCAACATCGCTACGCCAAAGTCAAATTTGGCGTTGCTGCGGATATTTGTCAGATTCCCGGTGGTCGTCCAGATCATGGCCGCCTTTTTCTCCATGAAATCTTTTGGCGTCGTGCCCCATTCCACAATGCCGCCTGGATGCACGCCGTACTTTTTGGACAGATCCATCCAGTATTGCAGTGCCTCAATCACCTTCGGGTCGTCAAACTTTGTTTGAGTTCCTGCCTCGTTCGACAGGATCACGTCGTTTTGCGTGGTGAGTCCCTGAAACAGCCAGTACGGAAAACCGCTCGACGGAATTTGAACGCCGTATTGCGTGGTCTTACCGCTCGCATCTTTTTTTGTGAGCTTCTGAGCCATCGCCGTCATCTCGGCCCACGTTTGCGGTGGCTTGTTAGGGTCGAGTCCGGCTTCTTTGAATAATTCTTTGTTCCAGTACATCACAACGGTGGAGCGTTGAAACGGAACGCCCCATGTTTTTCCGCCAACTTGTCCGTTCAACAAGAATGCCTTGTAGAAGCCAGCAAGCCACGCTTTGTCATCAGCCGTTTTTACAAAATTGTCGATGGGCACGATAGCGTCTTCATCGATCAATGTGAACGTGTCGGTCGAAAGCAATACCGACGCGACAGGTGGTGTGCCAGCTTTGTTTGCCGTCAGCGCCTTGACGATGGTGTCCTGATAGCTGCCAGCGTAAATGGGCGCCACCTTGATTGTCGGGTTTTCTTTGTTGAAATCGGTGGCGAACTGATCGATGTATTTAGTGATGGGGCCGCCGACCGCCACCGGAAAGTAGAAGGGCACTTCGGTGACCTGAGCGCTTGCGTTCACGGTCGCGCCGATTGCCACTGTCGCAATTGCGCCGCGTATGATCGTAAAGTTGCATTTCATAATGTCTTCCTCCGTTAAATTAATTGGGTGTGAGTTACTCGACGCGCCGTCCGTCGCTGTCGAAAAAGTGGAGTGCTTCAGGCGCCCATGTCAGCTGAACATTTTGTCCGGGCGCGAAAACCTGCTGACCGGTAATACGGACGGCGACTTGCTCGCTGCCGATCTGACAGCGTACCAGCGAATCGGCGCCCAGATACTCGCTCGCTGTGATGGTGGCGGTCATGTCACCCCCCAAGGTCACGTGTTCAGGCCTGACGGCCACATGCGTTGCCGTGGAACGCGTGCCGGCGAGGGTGGCTTGTGAATCTTTGATAGTTCCATTTTCTAGTGCCATCACGCTCATCGGTGGCGTTCCAATAAATCGCGCCGCGAATACAGTTGCCGGCCGCGCATAAATTTCACGCGGCGAACCCGCCTGTTCAACACGACCGCGGTTTAGCAGCACCACCTCATCGGCCATGCTCATTGCTTCAGCCTGGTCGTGCGTCACGTAGACCACCGTTAGACCGAGTTTTTGTTGCAGCGCACGAAGCTCTTGCCGCATCTCCTGTCGCAACTGTGCGTCGAGATTCGAAAGCGGCTCGTCCATCAGGCAAATTTTTGCTTCTGCTACGAGCGCACGAGCCAGTGCCACACGTTGCTGCTGTCCGCCGGATAACTGCGATGGTTTGCGATCTTGCAGCTTTTCAAGGCCCATAAGCTTGAGCACGCGCGATAAGCGCTCTGCTTGTTCCTGCTTTGGCGCCTTGCGAACTTGAAGCCCGAACACGATGTTGTCAGCCACGCTAAGGTGGGGAAACAGCGCGTAATTCTGGAACACCATGGCCAGATTGCGATGCGACGGCGGCTCATTCGTAACATCTCGCCGACCCACAAGAATTTGTCCGCTGCTGGCGCTGTCGAGGCCGGCTATCAGGCGAAGGGTCGTCGTCTTGCCACAACCCGATGGGCCAAGCAACACGGTAAAGCTGCCTTCGGGTATCAGCAGACTGGTTGGCGACAATGCCACGATGTCGCCCCAAAGTTTCCCGACACCCCTCAGTTCGATCACGCTCACAACACTCGATTCAGAAAACTCACAATCTAATCATACGATTATGACGGAGCGGCGACAGTCCATTAACATCGCAGACGGGATTTTGAAATCAGTTCGCCATGACCAAGAAGAACACGTATGACTGTAGCAAGTGTCCGGGCTACTGCTGCAGCTACGACTACATTGAAACCAAGCCAACCGACGTCGCCCGACTGGCGAAGCATCACGCTATATCGGTGACAGTAGCGCGTGACAAATTTACAAAGGAAGTGACGCACGAAGGTGAGACGATGCGCGTCCTGCGGCATCGCAAGGACACTGTCTACAAATCTATGTGCATGTTCTTCGACCAAAGTGAACGCCGCTGTACGATTTATGAGGGGCGACCGCAAGTCTGCCGCGACTACCCAAATGGCAACACGTGCGGCTATTTCAACTTCATTAAGTTTGAAAGGAAGCATCAGGGCGATGAGGCGTTCATTCCTTCTGCCTGACGTCATGGTTCAAATACTGCGAGCGATCGCCCGAGGTGCCATCGCATTGCCACTTGGCATGTTGGTGGCCTGCACGCAGGCGCCTACTGTTCCAACTGAAGACCCTGCCGTCCTTCATCCCACGCCGGCTCCTGCTCCTGTCGTTGTGGCGGTGCCGCCTCCGAAAGAGCTTGAGTCAGCGATGCCTGCCATCCCACCTGTTGATGGCAAAGCAACTAGCGTCGAGGCGGCGACAGGATCAGTGGCACCCGCTCGCGCACAGCCTTCGGCGGTTCAGATTGCGAAAGCGGCGTCGGTAACGCCCGCAGGCATCACGCGCTATGAATGCGTCAAAGGGGCGGCTGGTGCTGAAACACGTCGTCCGATCATATTTCCAGAGCAATCTGGCCGCATCTGCGCGCGTTTCCCGGCAATGGGGCCGTGTCAGTATGAGCGGGTTGCCTGCCGGGCGTCGGGTGGTCGAGTAATTCGCTTTGACGGCATCGAAATCACGAAGGAAGTCGAAAAGGAGTACGACAAACAGGTGCAGCGATTTCGGCTGAACGCGGGCTGACGGCTTGGCCCCGCCCGCTACGGGCACCTGATTTCAGCGCTGGCGCGCCGATGCTAAACTGCTTCGATGACTTCGCTCAGATTTTCCCCCTTTCATCGACGCGCGCTGACGGTTTTGGCTGTGGCGCTTGCCTTTGCTACAAACTCATTTTCGCAAACCCCCGTCACGCTAAATTTCGTTGATGCCGACATCGACGTTGTCGCCAAGGCCGTTGGCGAGCTGACCGGCAAAACTTTCGTTCTCGACCCTCGAGTCAAGGGCAAAATCAACATTCAGTCGGCCAAGGGTGTAGCTCCTGGTCTGGCTTATCCGACGTTCTTGTCCGCCCTTCGTATGGCGGGATTTGCTGCCGTCGAAGGCCCCGGGGGGATCGTTCGCGTGGTGCCCGAAGTTGATGCCAAGGCATTGCCGACAGCGGTGGCAGGCGCAGGAAGCGCGAACGGTAGCTACGGCGGCGCGATTACGACCAAGGTCATCCCGTTAACTCATCAAAGTGCGGGGCAATTGGTCAACGCGTTGCGGCCCCTGGTCGCGGCAGCCAATGCGCTCACGGTTTATCCGCCCGGTAACGCAATCATCATTACGGACTACGGCGACAACATTCGCAAAGTAGAAGCCGTGATCGCGCGGCTCGACACCCCAAATGTTGCCGCCCCGGAACTCGTGACTTTGACCCACGCCAACGCGATGGACATTGTTGCGACGCTTAACCGCGTTTTTTCAGAGGTGGGAGGCGCAGCGGTGGAGAGCCGTGATCGCCTCACATTTACCGCCGATCCGCGCAGCAATTCGGTCATTTTGCGCAGTGAGGACGCAGGCCGCGTTGCTCGTGCCCGATCACTCATTCTTGAACTGGATCGTCCGTCTGGCGCGCCGGGAAACATTCGCATCGTCTATTTGAAGCATGCTGACGCTGCGCAGGTCGCAGAAACGTTGCGTAAAGTGCTTGGTGCAGACGGCGGCGGCAAGGGCTCAGCGAGTGCGTCTGGCTCGGCACTGTCGTCGTTGCTGCCAACAGGCGGGTCGCCGTCGTCATCCGCATCGCCGCTTGCAGCGGCCACCGCTGCGCTTACCGGCAGCAGCAACACCAGCACCGGCAACATGACGAGTTCTGGCAGTCTGCCTTCCTTGTCGTCGAATACTACGAGTGCCTTCACCGCAGCCGGCGCAACGGTCTACGCAGACTCCACGATCAACGCGTTGGTGATTTCGGCTCCGACTGCGATCTACAACAATTTGCGCGCTGTGATTGAGCAGCTTGACGTGCGCCGCGCTCAAGTGTTCATCGAAGCGCTGATTGCCGAGGTTCAGGCAGATCGTGCGGCGGAATTCGGTATTCAATGGCAGGCGCTTGACGGCATTGGTCGTAATGGGACGCAGGGCGTTGGCGGCACCAATTTCGGAAACGCTGGTGCGACGCCCACCTCCAACATTCTTGGAATCGCTGCAAACGTTGCAGCGGTCGGACAGGGCTTAAACGTTGGCCTCGTGCGCGGTGCAGTGACGATCGCAGGTAAACAAATTCTCAACCTTGGATTGTTGGCCCGTGCGCTGCAAAGCGACGTGTCTGCGAACATTTTGTCGATGCCAACGCTGTTAGCGCTTGACAACGAAGAGGCACGTTTTTCTGGCGGCCAGACGGTGCCTGTATTGACAGGACAGTATGCCAACTCCACGGGCACTAACAATTCAGTCACGCCCTTCGCTACTTTTGATCGCAAAGACGTCGGCTTGATCCTGCGGGTCAAACCGCTGATCACCGAAGGCGGTGCCATTCGTCTCCAGTTGTATCAGGAAGTGTCCAGCGTTGCGCCGTCAACCACTACGGGCGTCGATGCAGCCGGCCTTTCCACCTTTAACAAGCGTGTACTCGAAACCTCGGTGCTCGCCGAAGACGGTCAAATTGTCGTGCTTGGCGGCCTGTTGCAAGAAGGATTTACAAACGATCAGGAAAAGGTGCCGGTGCTGGGCGATGCCCCGTTTTTTGGCAATCTCTTTCGCTATGACACCCGTAAGCGCACCAAAACCAACTTGATGATTTTCTTGCGCCCAACAGTAATCCGTAGCCCTGCACAGTCGGTAACTTTGTCGAATGAGCGCTATCGTGCGCTGGGCATGGATCAGCAATCGGTCAACCCCGAATCACGACCAATGTTGCCAGACATGACAAATCCGACGTTGCCGCTGGGGCCACCGACCGCGCCGCGTCAGTAGCTAGTTACGACCCACACAATGGCTCTGACCGATCAACTGCCGTACGAACTCGCACAAGAGTTCGGCATTGTCGCGATTGCGGAAGAGGGAGGCGCAGTTGCTGTTGCGACTGCGCCGCACATGACGGTGGCGACGCTTTCGGCAGCCCAACAGCGCATCGGGAAGCCATTGCGAACGCGGCCCGTTGATGCCGAGCAGTTCCGTGCCTTGTTGACGACTACATACTCGTCAGTTGTTTCCAGCACAAAATCAACGTCGACGGCCAAATCAGCTGACGCCTCTGCATCCGATTCGCATTCAGCGGA
>JBDSYI010000136.1:0-3316 GCA_039925745.1 Casimicrobium sp.
TAGACAAGTAAATCATCCAGCAAATCCTGATCAAACCGCCAGGCACCGACCGGCGGCACCCCTGCATTCGAGTGTACCAATCGCGAAACCCGCCCAAGAAATTCTGCCCGTGAGATCGGCGCGGCCCCCAAAGTAGCCAAATGCTCGGTTTGTTGCTGGCAGTCGATCAGTTCAAATTGCCATCGCCGGAGCTGTGAAACGAGATGCGCAAAAGCGATCTTTGAAGCATCAGTGCGCCGCATAAACATGCTCTCGCCAAAGAACACTCTACCCAGCGCGATTCCGTAAAGCCCACCGACAAGTTCGCCATCCACCCACGTCTCGACAGAATGAGCGAATCCCGCCCGATGCAAGCCGCTATAGGCACCGACAATCGCGTCGCTGATCCATGTGCCGCCCTGTTCGGGTCGCGGCTCGGCGCACGCACGCATGACGGATTCGAAGCTCGTGTCGGTGCGAATTTGGAAGTCGGCATGTTTCAGCGTCTTGCGCAAGCTGCGATGCAGATTGAAGTCGTGCGGCGTGAGCACCATGCGCGGATCCGGGCTCCACCAAAGTACGGGCTGACCTTCGCTGTACCACGGGAAAATGCCACGCTCATAGGCAGCGAGCACGAGTTCGGGCGTGAGCTCCAGCCCGGCGCACAGCAAACCGTTAGGATCATGCAACGCCGTTTCGGCGGAGGGAAACGGGTCGCCGGGATTTAGCCAACCAATCACCGTTATTCGCCCATCTGCAACAGCAAACCACGCTCACGCCCGGACTCAACAAATCGCCAGAACAAAAAAGCACAACCCGCGAAGTAGACGACGTTCAAAACCAAAGACGTCGCCAGCAGATTCCAGGCAATACGCCCGTCGATCAACGCGGCACGCATCGCCTCAAATGCCCACGCCGTTGGCAGCGCATACGCCACCGATTGCAGCCACGTCGGCAACACCGAGATAGGGTAGTACGCGCCCGAAAGCGGCCCGATCAAGAACACCACGGCCCAGCCGATCTCTTCCGCGCCGAGTCCGAAGCGCAGCACCAATCCATTCGCCAGCAAACCGACGGCCCAACCGAACATCAGGAGGCAGCCCAGACATAGCGAAAGCCCAAGCGCCTCACGCGCAATCTTGAGATCGAAAAACGTAACAGCCACCAGCAATGCCATCCCCGATCCAATGACCACTCTCACGATGCTCATCAACATCTGGGCGATGACGAATTCATGAAGTCGCAATGGGCTTACAAACAAGTTGCCAAGGTTGCGCGAGTACATTTCTTCCAGAAACGAGAGGAACAAACCGAGCTCTCCGCGCACCAACACGTCCCACAACAAAACACCCGTCAGCAAGATTCCCGGCACTGCTTGCAACACGCCCTGACTGGCGCTTTGCGGTCCGAGGTATTGCGTGACAAATCCCCACATTAGGAGCTGCATCACCGGGTAGTACGCAAAAGACAACAGGCGCGGCCACGATTTTCGAATCAGAAAAAAATGACGCGCCAACATGGCGCCGATGCGACGCGCCGAACTGCCCTGACGGTTCACGGCGGAATTCATGCCGTTTCTGCCCGAGAAATATCAAGAAACACTTCGTCCAATGTGCCGCGTCCATACTTTGCCAGTAGCGCGGCCGGAGAGCCGTGATCGACAATTTCGCCACGCTTCAGCATGATCACCTCGTCACACAGTCGCTCGACCTCAGCCATATTGTGCGACGCCAGCAACATGGCGCAGCCTGAATGTTTGCGGTAGTTTTCAAGCAAAGTGCGCATCCGATCTCCGACATCAGGATCAAGCGAAGCTGTTGGTTCATCCAGTAGTAAAAGTTCGGGCGAATTGAGTAGGGATTTGGCCAGGCTTACGCGCGTGCGTTGCCCTGCCGAGAGATTGGCATAGGGCCGATCCGCGACCTCGGTCAAGTCAAGCTCTGCGAGCAATTCGGCGATGCGCTTGCGCCCATCGTTCACGCCATACAAACCCGCGAACACGCGCAAATTTTCGGTGACCGAGAGGCGTTTTGGCAAATCAACGTAAGGCGACGTGAAATTGATGCGCGGCAGGATGTCGTAGCGCTTGGTCGCAAGCGGCACGCCCAGTATTTCGATACTGCCAGCCGACGGCGTCAGCACGCCGAGCAACATTGAAATCGTGGTCGTTTTGCCCGCGCCATTACCACCGAGCAGCCCGACCGTTTGCCCCGGTGCGACGGTGAACGATATGCCACGCACCGCGTCTACCGCTCCGTAGGATTTTTTCAGGTCGCGCACGGTGATGGCGCCGCTGCCTGCGAAACCAGAGTCATCGGGCGGACGTAATGGTGGAGGCGTGGACATCATAAATTCACAACGTTCGGAGTCAGGGTACACGCCACAGCGGCTAGCTGGCCTGCATCGGCTAATATGTTGTTTGCATAAATGGCACCCACCGTGTCGCAGAAGTACAGGAAATACCAGTGTCCCTTTCACCCCACATCAATGCCGCCAGCAAACTTCTTGGCGAGATTCATCAACAACTCGATTCGATTGTACTGGGCAAATCCGGGGTCACGCGACTCGCCGTCACCTGCTTACTTGCGCAGGGACATCTGCTGATTGAGGATGCGCCGGGACTCGGCAAATCGACGCTTGCACTCGCACTCGCAAAGACGTTTGGCCTTAACTACAACAAAGTCCCCTGCACTAACGACTTGCTGCCGTCGGACTTATTAGGGTTGTCTATTTGGGACAGCTCAGCGCAGGCGATGCGCTTCACACCGGGTCCGATCTTCACGCAGCTATTGCTGGCGGATGAGCTTAACCGCGCACCGTCAAAGACGCAAAGCGCACTGCTGGAGGCGATGGAAGAACGGCAGGTCAGCGTCGATGGCGTGAGTAGAAACTTGCCGTCGCCGTTCTTCGTGATCGCGACGCAGAATCCGTTGGATCAGGTCGGCGTGTCGCCGTTGCCGGAGTCGCAGATGGATCGCTTCATGATGCGCCTTTCGCTTGGCTTTCCAAGCGCGGCAGCCGAAATAGAGCTTCTGCGCGGTGGCGACCGCCGCGTCAGCGCATTAGCTTTAACGCCAGTGTTGACGGGCGACGCCTTGCAGAAATTGCAGAAGCTCATCGAGCAGATTCGCGTATCTGAACCAGTGCTTGTTTATGTTCAGCAATTGCTGGCCGCGAGTCGCACGGGCGCGACTCGCCCGCTATCACCGCGCGCCGGTTTGGCTCTGCTTCGCGCCAGTCGAGCCGAGGCGTTGCAATGCGGGCGTGATCACGTGTTGCCCGATGACGTACAAGCCGTGTGGAGCGCCGTGGTCAGCCATCGTGTTGGTGCAAGCCA
>JBDSYI010000137.1:0-8680 GCA_039925745.1 Casimicrobium sp.
ATCGCGTTGGGCGGTGGCGTGGTGGGCGATGTGGCCGGATATGCCGCCGCGACGTACCAGCGTGGCATTCCGTTCGTGCAAATGCCAACGACGCTGCTTGCGCAGGTCGATTCGTCGGTGGGTGGCAAAACGGCCGTGAATCATCCGCTCGGCAAGAATATGATCGGCGCGTTCTATCAGCCGCAGGCAGTGCTCTCCGACACCACAGCGCTAAAGACTTTGCCGCCGCGCGAATACGCGGCCGGCCTCGCCGAAATCATCAAACATGCGTTGATCTTTGATGAGCCGCATCTGTCCGAGCTGGAGCGCGACGTCGACAAATTGAATGCGCGGGATGATGAAACTTTGGCGCGCGTGATCGCGCATTCGTGTCGCATCAAGGCCGATGTGGTCAAGCGCGACGAACGCGAAACGCTCGGCATTCGGGCACTGTTAAATCTCGGACACACCTTCGGCCACGCCATTGAGACCGAGATGGGTTACGGCGCATGGGTTCACGGCGAAGCAGTCGCTGCGGGGTGCGTCTTAGCCGCACAGTTGTCGCACCAGATGGGGCACCTGAGCGCAGACGATGTCGCACGAACCACACGGATATTTGCAGCTGTCAACCTGCCGGTAAAACCACCTAAATCGGTCGCAGCAAATCTTGTGGTGCACATGCAGCGTGACAAGAAAAACGAAGGCGGCGTGGTGACGCTCGTGCTGCTCAAGCGGCTCGGTGAAGCGTATCTGGATCGCTCGGTATCCGAGGCGACGCTCACCACATTTCTGGCAGCAAAAATCAACGCCTGATTGCTTCATCGTCAGCCAACTGCGATTTGATCTAGCCGGAGTTCGTCAGGCTCTGCTCAGGCCGCGGTGGTGTTATACATTGCGGTTTTTTCTATCGCCGATTGATTGATGTTCTTTGTTCTCTGGCAGCCCAATTGAAGCTGACGAAAAATATATTGCTGGTGTTGCTCGCGATCTGGGTTGTCGCGTGGTTTGGCACGCTCGAATTGCGCGGATTGTTCATCCCGGACGAAGGGCGCTACGCCGAGATTCCGCGTGAAATGGTGGCCACGGGTGACTGGGTGACACCGCGGGTGAACAACATCAAGTTTTTTGAAAAGCCGCCTTTGCAATATTGGCTCACCGCGATGTCGCTGTCGGTGTTCGGCGATGACGAATGGTCAGCGCGATTGCCCGCCGCCTTGCTTGGCTTTTTGGCGGTATTGGCGACCGGATTCACAGCACGCGTACTGTGGGGAAAGGACGGGGCCGTTGCCACCGCAGTCGTTCTGGCCAGCAGTTGGGCGTTCTATCTCTGTAGTCAGTACTTGACGGTTGACATGAGCCTGACTGCGTTTCTCACCCTGGCGTTGTGCTCGTTTCTACTGGCTCAGCGATCCTCCGACAATTCGGTAGACCGCGCAGGGCGATTGTGGATGTTTATTGCGTGGATTTCGTGCGCGCTTGCCGTACTGAGCAAGGGCCTGATTGGCATAGTGCTGCCTGCGCTCACGTTGATTTTTTATAGCGTCATCGCGCGCGATAAGGCGATATGGCGACGGCTCGAAATTGTTCGCGGATCTGTTCTCTTTCTCATCATTGCAGCGCCGTGGTTTGTGTTGGTGCAGCATCGAAACGCCGAATTCTTTGATCTTTTTTTTATTCGGGAGCACTTTCAGCGATTTGCGTCCAATCGCAGTGAGCGATACGGCCCGTGGTGGTATTACGCGCCGATCCTGTTGGTGGGTGCCATGCCGTGGCTGCCAGGGATTATTTATCAGTCATGCAATCGGGACGTCAGCGTGCAACCTGATACGGCGGATAGTCATTTCGCAAACGCGGCTTCAATTCGTCCAACGATTCAGGCGTTTCGACCTGATGTGTTTTGCATCGCGTGGATAGCGGCGATTGTGGTTTTCTTCAGCCTGTCCCATTCGAAGCTTCCCGCCTACGTCATGCCCGTCTTCCCTGCGCTCGCGCTGTTGGCAGGGCGTCGAGATTTTTTCGCAGAAGCGGGCGTGTTGCGTTGGTGTTCCGCTACCAGCGCCGTTGTGGGCATTGTTCTGATGGCTGCGTCGACGCAGTTGTTTCGGCTTGATCGGTTTGCTGCGCTTGGCTCGGAAGTCGCTGGCGGCATGCCCTGGATATTCTCGGCGACGGCGTGCCTGTGTGTCGGTGGCATCGTCGGCTGGAGCTGCATTCAGCGCGGCAGGCGAGCTGCCAGTGTCGTCGCGATAACGCTTGGAAGTTTCGTGTTTTGGGGATGCTTGTTCGGCTTTTTGCATCAAATTGATGCGGCTTTCTCGTCCGAACGCATGATTGAGGGGCTGGTGAAAAATGAACGGCCATTTGCGCCGCAAGCGCCGTTCTACTCCGTCGGGCCAATTGACTATTCAGTAGCTTTTTATTTGGGTCGTCCCATGACGTCGGTCAATCACCGTGGCGAAATGGACGCCGGAATTCTTGCCGAACCAGAAAAACTCATCAGCACCGTAGAGCAATTTCAGTCAATCTGGAAGGCGGGAGCTGGGCGCGCCTATGCTGTGATGAATCCGGATCGATTTGGCGAGATGACGCGAGCAGGACTTCCGATGAACGTCGTCGCTCGCGATCGACGACTGGTGGTTGTGATGCGGCCCGAGGTGTTGACTCAGGGCCCAATCGTAGCGGCAGTCCCCACGTTGCCTGGCCGTTAAGTGATTTCGCTAACGCAGTTCACTTAGCTGTTCCGCCGCCTGTACGGCGGGCACAAACGCTTGATTGCGGCGCCTACAGTGAGCGCTGCACCCGACATCGACACTACAATCGCTCCGCCCAGCCAATGGTCGAGCGCCAGATCGGAACGAAAGCACAACATCAATCGGCCCGCTGTTACGTTGTGCGCGGGCGATCGTGCGTCCCATTGAGCGTCACTTCGGAATATTGGCACAACAGAGTTTTTAGTTTTTCCGAGATTGGATGCGGTGTTACGACGAAAATAGCTACAGTTTCAGGTGATTTGGGGCACCTGCGAGTGGTTTAGCAGCACTGCGGGCATTGCCCTCACCACGAATTAATCTTCGGATAGAAGGACGAGATACTGATGACCGATTTCATGCAGCTATTGCTGAGCGGCGTGGCCACGGGGGCCATCTATGCGATGGCCGCGCTGGGCTTCACGCTGCTGTGGCAGGCGGCGGGCACTATTAATTTCGCGCAGGGTGAGTTCGTCATGTTGCCTGCCTTTGCCATGCTGATCGGTATGTCGATGGGCTTGCCGCTGTGGGCGTCGTTTATTGTCGCCGTGCTGCTGTCGATTTTGGTGCTGGGCGCAGCGTTTAAAAAATGGATTGTCGATCCGATGCGTGGCAGCGGCGTCGTCTCAGTGGTCGTCGCAACGCTCGGTTTGTCGATTGGACTCAAGTCATTTGTCAAGGCAGGCTACAGCGCTGAGCCTCATCCATTTCCCAGTATTTTTGGCGATGAGGTGTTTAAGCTCGCGGGCGTGACGATTTCATACAGCGACGTCGGTGCGCTGGTTTTTGCAGGCGTGATGGTGCTGGGTTTGCAAATGTTTTTAAACAAGACCATCACCGGTCGTGCGATGCAGGCGGTAGCGCAAAACACGTTTTCCGCCGAGGCGCTGGGCATCAACGTCAAGCGCATGATTTTCTACACTTTCGCAATCAACGCGATTCTGGTGACGGTCACGGCGCTCTTGATTACGCCCACTTATCTCGCCAAATTCGACATGGGCGACAACATCGGTCTTAAGGCATTCTTCGCCGCGATCATTGGCGGATTTAACAATTCGCGCGGCGCGTTGCTCGGCGGACTTCTTGTCGGTGTTCTGGAAAACCTTGCGGGTGCTTATCTGACCCCTTCGTACAAAGACGGTGTCGCACTGGTGCTGTTTCTGGCGGTAATTCTGGTTAAGCCGGACGGGTTGCTGGGCACGCCACAGGAGCGGAAAGTATGAAGGCGACCAGGCTACTTTCCACGCAGCACATGTCCTTTTTGGGGTTGGCTCTGGTGGCGATGTGTTTTGCTCCATCGCTGTTGAAGACTTATGGTCTCTACCTGCTCACGCTGTGGCTGGTGTATGTGATTGCGGCGATGGGCCTTAATCTGACGGTCGGTTATGCGGGCCTGAAATCATTGTGTCATGCGGGCTTCATGGGCGTCGGTGCCTACACTGTTGCGATCATGATGAAGGCAGGCATTTCATTCTGGATCGCCTCACCTGTTGCGATCGTGATTTGCTTCGTGCTGGGGCTCTTGATCGGCTTTCCGGCGTTGCGGGTGCAGTTGCACTACCTCGGCTTCGCAACGCTTGGATTTAATTTGTTATTAGTGCTTTTCTTCCGTAATGAAGAGTGGCTGACTGGCGGCACGTTTGGAATCCAGAACATCAAGCGCCCTTACTTTTTCGGTATGCCGCTTGAGAGTAATTCGAGCTTTTATTTCCTCGTTCTCGCGGTCACGATCATCTTCGGCGTGCTCCTCGCGCTGCTGCTGCGATCACCGTGGGGCCGCGCGTTTGCGGCATTGCGTGACAATCCGATTCGCGCAGAAAGCACCGGCGTAAACATAACGGCCTACACGCTAATGTCGTTCGCGATTGGGGCAGCCTATGCGGGCATCGCTGGTGCATTGTTTGCGCCCCTCGTGAATTTCATTGAACCTGCTCCATTCGGAGTTTCCAACTCGTTGCTGTTTTTGATGATGGTTGTGATCGGTGGTTCGGGACGTTTTTATGGCCCAGTGCTTGGGGCTGCTATTGCGCTCTTGCTGCCTGAGTATTTGCGGTTCCTTAAAGACTGGTATCTCGCGGTATTCGGCTTCACAGCCGTTGTCATGATGATCTGGCTACCGGGTGGACTGCTCTCGATGAAGGAAGCGTGGCAACTCTCGCGCGCCACGCGAGCAGCCAAACAAAAGCAGATTGCTGAAGCGACCGCGGCGCTGCCCGCGAAAGGAGCGACGGCATGAGCATCCTTTCAGTCCACAACATCAAGAAAAGCTACGGTGCAATTAAGGCGGTAGGCGGTGTCAGCTTTGACGTTGAGCCGGGTGAAATTCTCGGCGTTATCGGCCCGAACGGTAGCGGCAAAACCACACTGTTCAACTCGATTCTCGGTCAGATCAAACCCGATACTGGCAGGGTCGAATTTGAGGGTAAAGACATCTCGGGAAGCTCGCCGCTGGTTTTGTCGCGCATGGGCGTTGGCCGCACGTTTCAGAACCTGCAAGTGTTTGGGAAACTCTCCCTTCGTGACAACCTGATCCTTGCCGCTCAGGAGCACACAGGCACGTTTTGGGGCCGTATGTTCGCGTCGCCCGACAATGGTCTCGCCGATCGTGCGCAAGAGATGCTCGATCTTTTCCGCTTAAATCACGTTGCTGATCTGCCAGCGGGATCGCTCTCTTATGGCCAGCAGAAACTTGTCGATATTGCGATGGCGTTCATGCCGAAACCGCGACTCGTCCTGCTTGATGAGCCCTGTGCTGGCGTGAACCCGTCACTTGTCGACGGTCTCCGTGATTTGTTGGTTGAACTGAACAAAAGGCAGGGCGGTAGTTTCGTCGTGATTGAACACAACATGGACTTCATCATGAAGCTCTGCCACCGTGTGGTTTGCATGGTGGAAGGCAATGTGCTTGCAGTGGGAAGACCTGAGGAAATTCAGGGTAACCCTGCTGTGCTGGAGGCTTACCTTGGAAGCTAGCTTGAAGTCTCCGCCCTTGATCGAGTTTGATAAAGTCGTTGCTGGCTACACGCATCTGACTGTTCTCAATGAACTCACACTGGACGCACGAAAAGGTGAAATTACCTTGCTGATTGGCCCCAATGGCGCAGGAAAATCCACGGTTCTGAAGACATTGTTCGGTATGTTGACGCCGCGCTCAGGCGAAGTTCGATTCAACGGGCAGGTGATCAACGGGCGCACGCCGCGTCAATTGCTGGCGGAGGGCATCGCCTTTGTGCCGCAAGGTCGAAATCTGTTTGGCTCACTGTCGGTGCTGCACAATCTTGAACTCGGTGGCCTGCACTTGCCGAAAGCCTTGCTCAAAGAGCGCATGGCCGAGGTGATGGCATTGTTCCCTCGCCTCGCGCAGCGGCTTGATTCGCGCGCTGCATCGTTGTCCGGCGGCGAGCAAAAGCAGCTCGAGGTGGGCCGTGCATTGCTCGTTAAGCCTGAGGTGATTCTGATTGATGAGCCCTCGATCGGTCTCGCGCCGATCATTGTTCAGGATGTGATGAAATTGCTGCGGAATCTTGCTGATTCGGGCAAGAGCGTTTTGATGGTTGAACAAAACGTGCGCACCGCGCTTAAGTATTCTGATCGCGCATTGGCGCTCGAGATGGGCACGTTAGCGCTGGACAAACCTGCCGCCGAATTGCTGGACGATCCAAACTTGAATCGTTTGTTTTTGGGCGGGCACGCCAACAAGTAGTCAACGTCATCGCAAAATTTTTTCGTTACATATTACCGTTTTCAACACGAGGAAAAAACATGAAAACCACAATCGGCCGAACCCTCGGTCAACTCACCGTAGTCGCTGCAGCATTTGTCGCTATGTCAGCGTCAGCCCAAATCAAAGTTGCCGAGATTGTTGAGCTCTCCGGTGGCGGCGCAGCGGCAGGCAGCCAGTACCGCAACGGTGTCCGGCTGGCGATCAACGAAATCAACGCCGCGGGCGGCATCATGGGCAAAAAGATCGAGGCCATGGAAATGGACACTCAGTCGCAGCCGGCAATTGCGAAAGCGATGACGGTCAAAGCGATCGACGAAAAAGTCACCGCGATTTTCGGCCCCGTATTTTCCGGTTCAATTCTTGTCAGTCAGACCGAAAGCCAGAAGGCACACATTCCCAATTTCACGGGCGGTGAAGCATCAAACGTGACGGCACAGGGCAACCCGTACATTTTCCGTTCATCATTCAACCAGTCGATGGGTATGCCAAAAGTGGCGAACTATCTCGCGACTGACCTGAAAGCAAAATCGGTCGTCGTGGCATTCGTTAACAACGATTTTGGCAAAGGGGGGCGCGATTCCATTATCAAGGAGCTTCAGGCTCGCAATATCAAAGTCGCGGCCGACATTTCGACCGATCCGGGTCAGATAGATATGTCGTCGGCAGTACTGCGTATCAAGCAGGCCAATGCTGATGCACTCTTCGCGTATCTGAACGAAGAAGAGTCTGCTCGCCTGTTGAAGGAGCTACGCAAACAGGGCTACGACAAACCCATGGTCGGCGAAACCACGTTGATGGGCGCAAAGGTCATTGAGCTGGCTGGCTCCGCCGCGAACGGCGTTCGCGGTCACGTGGGCCTGACCGCCGACGCGCCAGCGTTCAAGGAGTTCGGCGCGAAGTACGAAAAAGAGTTCAAAGCCAAATCCGATCATAACGGCATCAAGGGCTATTTCTCGGCGTACATGCTGAAAGCAGCCATCGAAAAGGCCAAGAGTACGGACGGCAAAGCGATTGCTGCCGCGATGAAAAACTCATGCTTCAAAGTCAAAGACAATCCCGGCATCCTGCTTGACGTGTGCTTTGACGACAAAGGCGACATTGATCGTGAAAGCTTCTTGGTGGAAGTGAAAGACGGCAAGCAAGTGGTGACGGCGATGTTGCCGATGCTGAATAAACGATAGTCGCTGTCGCCCTCCGTCGAAATGAAAGGCCCACTGCCGTGGGCCTTTTTTTGCTTTTGCGTGTAGGTCTTTGATGTTGTAATCTGCAAAGTACGGCGCTTTATCAGCCGTTCAAACATAACGCTTGATCAACCCGCTGAAGCAGAGCCTCTATGCAGAGTGAAACCGTCCACACATCGATTGCGACGACGCCTGACACGCCGCCCGCATTACGTGAGTTTGATGCGATACCCGGCCCGCGCGGCATTCCAATTCTGGGCAACGCATTGCAGATCGAATCGACGCGCTTTCATCAGCAACTTACGGCGTGGTCTGAGGAATTCGGGCCGCTTTTCAAATTGCACCTTGGTAAGCGCAAGATGTTGGTCGTGGGTGATCATCAGATGGTGGCTGCGATTTTGCGCGACCGGCCCGACGGCTTGCGCCGCACTGCGCGCCTGGAGGCGATTTGGCGTGAAATGAATATGCCGCCCGGTGTGTTCGGCTCGAACGGCGATGAGTGGCAGCGTCAGCGGCGCATGGTGATGGCCGGGTTTGATCCGGCGCATGTGAAGCGCTATTTTCCGTCACTGCAGACGGTGGCACAACGCGTGGTGCGCCGTTGGCAGTTGGCCGCGAGCGCGAAGACAAGCATCCACTTGCAACCCGATTTGATGCGCTACACGGTCGACACCATTGCCGGTTTGGCGTTCGGCGCTGAAGTCAATACTTTGGAGACCGAGGGCGACGTGATTCAGCAGCATCTGGACAAAATTTTCCCGGCGTTGTTCAAGCGGCTTTTGTCGCCGTTTCCGACATGGCGCTATCTGCCTTCAGCAGCCAATCGCGAGCTTGAGCGCAGTATTGCTGAGGTGAACCGGGCGGTGAACGGCTTCGTCGCCGAGGCGCGTGGGCGCCTGCAGGCCGATTCGTCGTTGCGCGAAAAGCCGAATAATTTGCTAGAGGCGATGATCGCGGCGGCGGACGTGCCGGCCAGTGGTATTGATGACCACCAAGTCGCCGGCAATGTGCTCACGATGCTGCTCGCGGGCGAAGATACGACGGCCAAC
>JBDSYI010000138.1:0-2278 GCA_039925745.1 Casimicrobium sp.
GCCATCGGGGCCTGAATGATGGGTAAATCGATGCCGAGGAGGTGTTGCAAGGGTGTCAAGTTTTGATCTTTCAGGTTGCACGGTATTTAGCGGGATTTTTGCAGTTTGCAGTGTTGGGCGGTCTGCCGTGCGCCACCTTCTGACTGGAAACATGGCGCGCCTGGGAAGGCTTTCCACTTAACAGCTTTTGGACAATCTCATTATTTAATCGGGGCTAAGCGCGATTTACATCGATAGTCGATAAGTGACATATTAAACAGCCAGCCCCTGTGTAATGGTAATTACATGAAAAAGCTGTTAAGTTGTCTCGTGCTTCGCAAACCCGTCAAATCAGCCGTTTGATTGGACGCTTGCGCCACACCAATCGGTAGTACGCCGTCTGCAGGATGAGCATCGAGATGAACGCCGCTGGATAGGCGATCCAGATGCCGTTGAGCCCGATCTGTTTACTCATAAACCAGGCGACTGGAATCTCAACGATCAGGATGCAGGCAATCGAAATTGCCGTTGGCACCAACACCGTGCCGCTTGATCGCATCACGCCCGAGAGCGTGCTCGACATGCCCAAAATGACGCAGCTCCAGAGCATGATGTGCAACAGCGTTTGCGCGACTTCAACTACCGCCGCATCCACGATAAACAGCGAGATGATGTGACGTGAGAACAGGTAGCCCAGCAGCACCAGCCCGCCGGTAAACACCAGATTCATTTGCAGTCCGGTTCGCGCAATTGCACCCAGGCGCTCCGGTCGTCCCGCGCCGATACTCTGCGCACCGAGAATGGAGCAGGTGATGGCAATCGAGATCACCGGAAACTGCACGTAATTGACGATCTGGTTGACCGCGCCGTACGCCGCAGTGGCCTGCGAACCGTAGCCGTTGACCATCGCTAATAGTGCCAACTCAGCCATTGAAATCACCACCATTTGTAGCCCCGTCGGCACGCCGATTTTGAGCACCGTTTTTAGAATTGCTGGTTCAATGCGCAAGTGTTTCAGCAAGTCGGCGTCGGGTGCCATTGGATGCGCTTGCCCTTGATGCGATTTGTGGCGCAAACGCCAGCTTAGCCAGATCATCGCCGTCGGAAACGAAACGAACGATGCCCACGCCGCGCTCGTCAATCCGAGCGGTGGCAAGCCGAGCCAGCCCAATATCAATGCAGGTGTGAGCGTCAGGCCCACCGCCGTTGACAACAGGAGTGTCAATAGTGGCGTCACAGTATCGCCAACGCCGCGCAAAATCTGTGTGGATAGTATGAACAAGAACAGCACCGGCGATGCCAACATCATGATGCGGGCATAGCTCACTGCTGATTGCAGCACGTCAGCGGGCGTGCCGAGCACGCGCAAAATCGTCTCGGTAAACAGCGCGCCAACCACGGCCACCGCTGCACCGAGAATCAGCCCCGCCATCAACGCCGTGCCGGTGACTGCCTTCACGCGCTCGACGTTGCGTGCGCCCCACGCCTGCCCGATCAGCACCGACGCACCCGCACCCAACCCGATGATGAAAGCGATAAAAAACATGAGCACCGGAAAGAACGCTGCCGCCGCCGCCATCGCCTGCACGCCGAGCATTTGACCGATATAGATCGCGTTGACCGTTCCGGAAAGCGCCTGCAAAAAGTTGCTCAACAGCATCGGGCCCAGGAAAACGAGAAAGATTTTCCACAGCGGTTTTTGCTGGGTTGCCCGTGTTTGCGCTGTGCTCATTTTTCTGCTCCAGTTGCCGTCTCTGCAGCTGCATGAGCCGTGAACGCGGCGTTCGCCAAGAGTCGCGCGTGATCACGAACGTCGGCGGGCCAGGTTTCTGTGTGAGCGGCGAAGCGTTCCGATTTGCCGGTGAACAGCGCACGCGTCGCTTCTTCGTAGCCTGCCTCATGCCCAGCGATGGCTGTGACAAAGCGGTAGCAAACAATTTTTGCCTGACGGGCGCGATCCGCACCTTGACTCATGCGCCGCGCCGTCAGCACCAGTTTGCGAAGGGTGACCGACGCGCCCCCCGGTTGCTGGTTGAGCCATTCCCAGTCGTGCGGCAGCAAAGTTACCTCGCGCGAAATCACGCCCAGCTTTGGACGCCCCGGGCCACTGGGTGGAGGCGCGGGCACATCGGGCTCAGGCGTTGCTGGCGCTGGGTCGGGGATCAACTCGATCCGCTCACCGGTGCGCAAATCGAACACCATCGCCTGCGCGGTGGGGTCGAAACCAGCGTCGTAAGCGCCGTAGGCATAGGGACTGATCGAGAGCGCGGCCAGTTTCGCTGAAATTTCGGATTCGCTG
>JBDSYI010000139.1:0-3336 GCA_039925745.1 Casimicrobium sp.
CGACCTTGACACGTTGGCCAATCGGCAGACACGGCCACGTCGCGGCGACGAGTCTGGTGACTTGCAGCGGCAGATTCTTGATCTTGTTCACACCCACGATACGAGTGGCTTGCGTCAGCTATTGAGCTTGTCGCTCATGAAACAGGGATTGCAGGAATTCGTGATCGAGACGGTCGCCCCGCTCAACCGTGCCGTGACCGAGGCGTGGATGCGCGGCGAGGTGGAAGTATTCGAAGAGCGCGCGTACACCGAGCAGGTACAAATGGTGTTGCGCGCGGCGATGCTGCCATCGGTGAACAGCATGTTGCCGCCACGCATTGTGCTGGCGACGCTACCCAATGAGGTAAATGCACTGGGTTTGTTGATGGTGGAGGCCGTGCTGTCTGCCGAGGGCGCACAGAGCGTTTCGCTAGGGACGCAGGTGCCCATTCCAGAAATTGCGGCCGCCGCGGTGGCATTTGAGGCGGACGCGGTGGTGCTGTCGTTTTCGGCATCGTTTAGCTCGAAACAGGCGGTGGCGAGCCTTGAATCATTGCGCTCAGTCGTCCCCGCCGCGACTGCGATGTGGGTCGGCGGCGAGCTGATTCGCCGGATCCGGCGCGATATTCCCGGGATTACGCCGACCGGCACGCTAGCCGACATGTTGGCGGCACTGCGACAGTGGCGAGCTGAGCGCAAAGTCATATAGCCCAAACCTGGTATGGGCTTTAAAGGCAACAAGGCGGCGCTGCCTTCAAAATTGTGTGTGGTTTGCGGGCGCGAAATGACGTGGCGCAAGGCTTGGGCGAAGAACTGGGACGAGGTGAAGTATTGCTCGGATCGGTGCCGGGTAAATAAGTCGTCAAAGCCGAGCGTCAGGAAACCAATATGAGTGTTTGCCGCCGTCTGATCATCGTTCTGGGTGATCAACTTAGCCACGATTCGGCCGCTTTTGACGGGTTCGACGCCGCAACTGATGTGGTGTTGATGGTTGAATCGCGAGAAGAATCCACGCACGTCTGGTCGCACAAGGTCCGAACGGCGCTGTTTTTGTCAGCGATGCGGCACTTCGCGGCTGAGCTGGAAGGCAGGCAAATGCGCGTCGACTACCGCAAACTCGACGTGCAGCGCGATGAGACCTTGGGGGCGGGCTGGCTCGCCGCAATTGAGCAGCATCAGCCTGAATCCATCATCTGCGTTGAGCCTGGCGACATGCGGGTGTGGCAGGCGCTGAACGTGACTGCGGCCAAAACCAAGCTGCCGCTGGACATCCGCGCGGATCACCATTTCATGTGTTCGCGCGAGGCGTTTGCCAACTGGGCTGGCACCAGCAAGAGCATGCGCATGGAGTTTTTCTATCGCAACATGCGGCGTGAACACGATGTTTTGATGGAAGGCATTGAACCGCTAGGCGGACAGTGGAATTTCGATAGCGATAACCGAAAGAGTTTTGGCAAATCCGGGCCGAGTGCTTTGCCAAAGCCACCGAAATTCGCGCATGACAAGATCACGGGCGAGGTGCTTGCGCTGGTCGCTCGCGAATTCGCCGATCACCCTGGATCGCTGGAAAATTTCAATTGGCCGGTGACGCGCGTAGAGGCGCTCGCTGCGCTGAAGAGCTTCATTAACGACCGCCTCGACAACTTCGGCCCGCATCAGGACGCCATGTGGGCGGGGATGGCGTTTGGCTGGCATTCGCTGTTGTCGACGTCGCTCAATCTGAAACTCCTCAACCCGCGCGAAGTGATCGCGGCCGCAGAAGCGGCGCTACACGACAGAAAGCTCGATCTAGCCGGTGTCGAAGGCTTTATCCGACAGATTCTCGGCTGGCGCGAATTCATGCGTGGCGTGTATTTTCTCGACATGCCGGGGATGAAGACTGCCAACCATTTCGGTCACAAGAACGCGCTGCCAAAGTGGTACTGGACCGGCGACACCGGCATGAATTGCCTAAAGCAGACGTTGACGCAGACGCTCGAATACGGTTACGCGCACCACATTCAGCGCCTGATGATCACCGGCATGTTCGGCATCACGGCCGAAATTGAGCCGCAGCAGTTGTGCGACTGGTATCTAGCTGTTTATGTTGATGCGGTGGAGTGGGTTGAGCTGCCGAACACGGCGGGCATGGCGCTGTTTGCGAACGGCGGGCGCTTCACCAGCAAGCCCTATGTGGCCAGCGGCGCGTATGTGAAGCGCATGAGCAACTATTGCCAGGGCTGCCGTTACAAGCCGGAAATCAAGTCCGGGCCGGGCGCGTGCCCGATGACGACGCTGTACTGGAACTTTCTCGACGGCCACGAAAAGGCGTTTGCTGCCAATCCGCGAACGTCGCTGATGGTGAGGAATCTGACCCGGATGACCGAGGTGGAGCGGGCAGCGATTCGGGTCGATGCAAGGCAAATGCTGGGCAATCTTGATGCGCTTTGAATGCGCACTGATTGGCCCAGAGTGCATAGTGATAAACCCGAAACCCTAACTATCTCGTATACGAGTAAAATTGACCGATTCAAACGCTCCGGCATCCTTGCCGAAAGCGCCATCGCAAAAGGCTTTCGCCATGCTCTACGCTGAACTATTCAAAGACCTCGAAACCGTGCGCTGGAGCATGTCCACGGACGTTCCGTGGGATTCCTTTGACGCGTCCAAACTCACCGACGAACAGGCGCAGACGATTCGCCTGAACGCCATTACGGAGTGGTCGGCGCTGCCCGCGACCGAAATGTTCCTGCGCGACAACCGGAACGACAGTGATTTCTCGGCGTTTATGTCGATCTGGTTTTACGAGGAGCAGAAGCATTCGCTCGTGTTGATGGAGTATTTGAAGCGATTCCGTCCTGACCTCGTTCCCACCGAAGCCGAATTGCACAACGTGCGCTTTGAATTCGATGAAGCGCCGCAGCTTGAAACGCTGATGATGCACTTCTGCGGGGAAATTCGCTTGAATCACTGGTACCGCCGGGCTGCCGAATGGCATGACGAGCCGCTGATCAAACACATCTACGGCCTGATCGCGAAGGACGAAGCGCGCCATGCCGGTGCCTACCTTAAGTACCTGAAGCAGGCGATTGCTCGCGCTGCGGTCGACAAGGTCAACGAGGTGAAGGCCGGGTTTGCGAAGATTGGGTTCCTGATGGCGGCGAGTGGTCGCGCTGGCAAACCAATGCATCCAACCAACTTGCATGTGAACCAGTCACTGTTCCCGAACGACACGGTGCAGAGCAAATTGCCCGACCCAGAATGGCTCGAGCGCTGGCTCGATACCCAGATCAACTTCGACAAAGAGTGGGAGGGCAAGGTCGTGAAAATGATCCTTCACAACCTCTCGTCGTTGTTCGGCAAGAGCCTGGAATCGCT
>JBDSYI010000140.1:0-5516 GCA_039925745.1 Casimicrobium sp.
AGATGACCGCTGGCCATTGGCTGCACCAGAATGCCGCTGAGTCGGGCTTCGGGCAAAGCCTCTTTCGTACGCTGAGTTAGTCGCCGAAAGCCTTCACGGATCGCCGCTTCGTCGTTGAGCTTGAGCACCACACCACCGATTTCGGTCTTGTGCGTGACGTCCGGTGATTCGACTTTGAGTGCAACCGCTCGCCCTGCGTTTTGCCACAGTAATACCGCCTCATCCTCGGTCGTCGCGAGCGAAACAGCAGCCATCGGAATACCCGCGCCGCGCAACCATTCGGTCGCCTGCACGCTGGGCTGAACGCCGTCGATGATGGTTGCAGGAAGCGTTGTTGCACGACCATTTACCGATTGGTGAACAGCGATGCCGCGTCGCTGCCATTCGCAATGGCGCGCCAGCGCGGCCGCAGCTTCAACCGCCCGTTCACCGGCGCTATAGACGACGATGCCCATTTCGCGCAAACGGCGCAGCGCCTCGGTCGGCGCAGCAACCCAGCACACAAAAAATGGTTTGGTCGTACGCGCCTGAATCTCGCCAAAGATTCGCACCAGCGTATCGACATGCGCAGTCATCAATTGCAGCCAGACGATACCGATATGAATCTCTGGATCATCCAGCAGGGCCACCACCGATTCACGCAAAAGCTCAGGTCGTGCAACAAATTGACCGGTGACATCCACTGGATTGCCCGCCGCACCAAAGGCCGGCATCACCGCAGCGAGTCTCGTTTGAATCGGCGCCGACAGCTCCGGAATCTTGAGCCCCATCTCTTCAGCACGATCAGCCATCATCACGCCCGCACCGCCCGACTGGGTGGCGATACCGAGGCCAAATCCATCCGCCACGCGCGGCTGGCTTAGCGCCTCCAGCATGTCGAGCATCTGTTCTTCGTTGCGAGCCCGCAGCACACCGTACTGCCTGATAACCGCGTCGAACACTGCATCCTCGACCGCCAACGCCCCGGTGTGCGAAGCCGCAGCGCGTGCGCCCGAAGCCATACGCCCCACCTTGGTCAGCACCAGCGGTTTGCCGAGTGCCTGACAACGTTGCGCCAGACGCACCAGCGCGGCCCCGTCGTCCAACCCTTCGAGATAACCGGCGGCCACTTTGATGCGCGGGTCTTCGATGACCGCCATCATCAGTTCGCTGAACGCCAGATCAATCTCGTTGCCAGTGTTGATGAAATAACCCAGGCCCAACCCACGCTGGCGCACCAGCGCGGCGATGGCGGTGCCAAACGCGCCGGACTGCGTGACAAACGCGATGGGGCCGGAACCGGTTTCACCATCGGCGTACTGGCTGAAGGTGGCGTAAACATTTTCAAAGGCATTGATAAAGCCGAGGCAATTCGGACCACAGAGCACGACGCCAGAGCTGCGCGCCTGATCAAGCAGTGACTGTTCCACGGCTTTGCCAGCGACGCCCATTTCGCCAAATCCCGAGCTGAAGATCACCGCCGCGCGGATGCCGCGTTTGCCGAGCGCTTCGATGCTCGCCCGCACTTCACTCGCAGGCACCGCAATAATCGCCAAGTCTGCTGCGACGGGCAACATTTCAATCGACGCGAAACACGGTAGCCCAGCGATTTCGGCGTACTTTGGATTCACCGGCAAAATCTGACCTGCGTAGCCCTTTTCCAGCAAATGCTTTAACGGACGACCGTTGATCTTGCCGAGATCAGCCGACGCACCGATGACCGCGATCGAGCGCGGATGAATCAAGCGCTGGACGATCTCGGCGCGTTCGGTGGGTGTGAGTGTCATGAGCAGTTAACGTTAGTGGGCATCAATTGGTTTCAGTTGGTGTCAGTTGGCAAAGGCCGAAATGCCGGTCTGCGCCCGGCCCAGTACGAGCGCGTGGATGTCGTGTGTACCCTCAAGTGTGTTGACTGTTTCGAGGTTCAATACGTGCCGGATCACGTGATATTCATCCGAGATACCGTTGCCGCCGTGGATATCGCGAGACATGCGAGCAATGTCCAATGCCTTGCCCGCGCAATTGCGCTTGAGCAGCGACACCATCTCGGAGCTGGCGCGACCTTCATCGCGCAGACGGCTGAGATGCAGACAGGCATGCACGCCCAGCGTGATCTCGGTTTGCATGTCAGCAAGCTTTTTTTGTATCAGCTGATTCGCAGCAAGCGGTCGCCCAAACTGCTTGCGGTCGAGCGCGTACTGCCGCGCTGCGTGCCAGCAAAATTCCGCCGCACCCATCGCACCCCAGCAGATGCCAAAGCGCGCGTTGTTGAGACACGAAAACGGCGCTGCGATGCCTCGCGCGCCGGGCAAGCGCTGCGACTCTGGAACAAAAACATCGTCCATCAAAATCTGGCCCGTCGGCGAGGCGCGTACCGAAAATTTGCCTTCGATCTTGGTGGTCGCAAGCCCCTTCATACCACGCTCAAGAATGAAACCGGCTACGACGCCCTCATCATCCTTTGCCCACACGATCATCACGTCGGCAATTGGCGCATGGGTGATCCAGGTTTTGCTGCCGGATAGCCGGTAACCGCCGTCAACCTTCCTTGCGCGTGAACCCATACTGCCGGGATCGGAGCCATGATCCGGCTCGGTCAATCCAAAGCAGCCGAGCTTTTCAGCGCGTGCCATCACCGGAAGATATTGCTCGCGCTGCTCTTGACTGCCGAACAGATAAATTGGCAACATGCTGAGCGTTGTCTGCACGCCAAGCGCCGAGCGAAAGCTGGTGTCGACGCGTTCGAACTCACGAGCGATCAGGCCATAGCCAACGTAGCTGATGCCCGCACAGCCAAAACCGTCAATCGTTGCGCCGAGGAAACCAAGCTCGGCCATTTCGCGCATGACTTCGACATCGAAGTGCTCATGGCGGTGCGCCTCAAGTATTCGCGGCATCAGTCGCTCCTGCGCGTACTGTCGGGCACTGTCGCGAATCAATATCTCTTCGGGCGTCAACAGACTATCGAAGTGCAGCGGGTCTTTCCAGTCGAACGACACGTCGCGCATTCCGGCTTTGCGTAATGCCAACGCGTCGGGCGCATGATGTTGCATCAGGGACGCGCCGCTTTAGTGGATGCCGCGAGCGGGCGAAACTTTGGAATGCCCGCCTCTTCGCTGATATCCACGCAGTGCACTTCAACGCGCATGCCAATATGCAAATCTTCTGGCCGGCAATCGGTCACCTGACCGTACATTCGAGCGCCATCATCGAGATCAATCAGACACATCAGCAGCGGAATCTCCGACTGCCACTCGGGCGAGTTCATGGCCACGGTGCGCGAGATCGTGTGCGAATAGACCGTGCCGAATGGTTTGGCATCAACCCATTTCAAATTGCGGCTGCCGCACTCGATGCACCACGGCTTGGGATGAAAATTAAAGGTCGCGCAACGTCCACACTCTTGCAGCACAAAGCGCCCATTTTTCGCGGCTGACCAGAACGGTCGCGTAAGGTCCGTGATGGTGGGCAGCGGTTTGCTGGTCGACAGATCATTAGTGGCACTCATGAGCTACGGCTCCGTTCCAAGTATTAGCGAAATACAGCTGCGGCCGGGCCGACCGTAGGGAATGCCGCCGAAGCCACAGGCAGCGCCAATGCTGGCGTTCTTGACCTGGCGCTCGCCAGCCTCGCCGCGCAACTGGGTGACCGCCTCAACCAGCGGCATAAAGCCGCCAATGGCACCGCCGGGCTGACCGCCCGACAACTGCCCGCCATCAGTCGACATCGGGAAGTCGCCGTTGAAGTTCAAATCATGTTCCTCTACAAATCGGCCGCCTTCGCCTTTTTTGCAAAAGCCATGATCCTCGATGGTCATCATTGCGATGAACGGGTAGTCGTCATAAGGTTGCAGAAAATCAATATCGCGATGCGTCACGCCCGCCGCCTTCATGGCCTGTGGTGCAGTCTGCGCGAAGCCGGTGGTCGTGATGTCCGGGAGCGAACGCGAGCCGTGGTAATAGTTATTAATCTCGCCGAAACCGCGCAGATACACGGGCCGATCAGTCAGCGTACGTGCCGTCTTCGCCGAGGTGACGATATAGGCGAGCCCGCCATTAACGATGGGCACACAATCAAGCAGCCGGATCGGATCGGACAACATGCGCGAACTGAGATATTCCTCCATCGTAAACGGCTTGCGATAGATGGCACCGGGGTTCATTGACGCGTGAAACCGCGCGTTTATGGCAATTTTTCCCAGCTGCTCTGGTGTTAACTTGTACTGGTGCATGTAGCGCGTCTGCACGAGCGCAAACTGGGCGCTGGCACCCATCACGCCAAACGGCCCCTGAAAATCCCAATACACGCCGCGCGTGCGCTCGGGCGAGAGCGGAAGCCCGGGTGCCGCCGATGGAATACTGAGCGGCGTATCCGCACCGACCACCAGGACACGGTCGACGATGCCCGCATGAATCATCGCAGCAGCCCGAATCAACATCGACGATGCCGACGCACCGCCTTGATCCGCGCGCAGTAGCACTTGTGGACTGATGCCGAGATTTTCGGCAGTGGCGGCCGACCAGTTAACGGTGTGAGCAACCTCGGCGTGCGCGACGCCTAGACCCTGGCCGTCAAAATCGTTCTTCGACATCCCTGCTTTTTGCAGCGCGAGATCGGCGGCCCAAGCGATGTATTCGTCAACAGTGAGCACCGGCTCACCGGGTTTAGCCCGACTGTAGGGCGTTCGCCCGTAGCCTACGATGGCGACTTCTCCACGCATGTGGGGGTTCCTTATGGTGTGATGAATCAGCGTGACGGTCGGTCGGACTTAGCGCTGGCGAAGATGCGCGGGCTTGGCGGTACCGCGTGCGATGCCGCAAATAGTTAAGCCGGTGTGTGCCATAACAGTGCCTCCTGTCCTCTTGATTCAGTTCATTGTCGGCCACGTCTCAACATTCATCAACTTTCATTGTGAAATGCACACTATTTGCAATTTGAATAACAGGGCAGAATGGGGTTTGCACTATTGGCAATCCCATTCAATCAACTTCGCTGCTCATGAATCTACGCTCACTCGACCTGAATTTGCTACTGATCTTCGATTCGATTTACGCCGAGCGCAGCATCTCGAAAGCAGCGCAAAAACTGCACTTGTCGCAACCCACCGTCAGCAATGCGCTGGCGCGACTGCGTGAGCGGCTTCAGGACCCGTTATTCGAGCGCAGCGCTCGCAGCATGGCGCCTACGGCACGTGCCAAGGCGCTGGCCAAGCCAATTAGGCAGGCGCTCGACGCGCTGGAGCGCGGGTTGCGTGGCGATGACGATTTTGAATTCGCGCACTCAGATCGCGAGTTCGTCATCGCGGTGGAAGACTATGGCGAAACTGTCATCCTGCCGCGATTTGTCGATTGGCTGGCCAAAGTTGCGCCCGGGATCCGCATTCGAATCAGGCCGGAGGCCGCCGCCCAGCTGCCCGGAGAATTGCGCGAAGGTACAGTCGATCTGGCGCTGGACTACTTTTCTCTGCGCGAACCCGGCTACGTGAGCACCAATGTGCTAACCGAAACGCTGTTGAGCTTGTCGCGGCAGGATCACCC
>JBDSYI010000141.1:0-8359 GCA_039925745.1 Casimicrobium sp.
CCACCGCGTCCGATCAACGTACGCTTGGTACTCGGCTCGGTATCAGGCAGCCCTACGGTATCGCCGAGCCGATTCATCATCGCGTCCATCAAATCGGGCAGCAAACGCGAAAGGATCACGGCGTACTCAGGCTGCGCATCCGCAATGCCGTAAAGCCCTGGATTGCTCGTGCCCAATGCTTTCGCGGTTTCAACCAGAGGTCCCAGCAAAGCATCCACCTGCGCCTTCGTCGTGGCTGGGTCCTGAAGCAAATTCACCATCGCGGTGAACTGCGCCACCGTGGTTTCCAGCAGATGCAGGTTCACCAGATCTTCAGCAGTTTGCGTGGTGCCGTGCGCCAGCACATCGTCCGGTGTCGGTGGCAACCCGTCCGGCGGACTGAACGGGGCGGAGAGTCGCAGCAAACGTTGATCAAAGCCTCGCCACAGCTGAACACCTTGTGTCGCTTTGGCGGTGGCAGTCGTCAAGTCACCGGCCTGTCCCGCCGCCAATGCGTCGCGCATCAGAGTTTCGACCGCTGCAATCAGGCGCGCCTGTTCGGCAAAGGCTGCGAGATCAATGCCACGATCCGTGCCATCCGTTGGCGCGACGACGGCAAGCACCGCGCTATCCTGGGCACCGCTCGCTGTATCGGCCGCGCGCACGGTGAACGTGCCCAGCGAATCGAGCGCGGGTGTGACAGTGTTGCCGCTGATAGCCGGCAGTGCGCCAAGATTTCGGCCATCGCTTGCGACTACTGTGAGTACAGGCGCGGGACTTACGAATGGCGTCTCCACCCCATTGATATCGACGTGCGTCACCGTGGCGGTCACGCTCTGATTCGCGGTCGTCCAATCCTGGCTCAGTCGCACCTTGATCCCACTGCCCGCCGATACTGTAACGGCCACCGGATTAGTTGCTACCGGGGCCAGCAGCGTGCCAGCAGTTGGACTCTGTGACATCACTTCACCACGCGGCACCGTCAGCGAAAAACTGCGAGCGATGTTCGTTGTAAACCCGTTGGACGATAACAGTGCCAACGCAACGGGTTCCGTTTTACCCACCACGAACGGCACGAATACCGGTGCTGGCCCACTCGAAATATTGAGCGCAACCGCCTCTCCGGAAAGCGATGTGGCACCGGCGGCTGGCACTTGCGCGATCACTTGACCGGCGGGTGCAGGGTTGGTTGCTAGTGTCACTACGCCGACGGCGAGTCCGGCAGTTGTCAGCGCGGTGCCCGCAGCCGCCTGAGTCAGTCCGATCACATTGGGCACGGTGCTGTTGGTGGTCACGCCGGTCATCTGCACGCTCTGCACAGTCTCGGCTCCGAAACTGTCGGTGGCGGCGATCAGGAAGAAGGCCGTCGGTTGATTGATCGGCACGTCGCAGGAAAGCACGCCGGACGTCGCGCCAATGCTGCACGTTGCGCCGTTGTAGTTATAGAACACCATCCGATAGGTGACGGTGTCGCCGACATCTGGGTCAGTTGCGTGCGCGGTATAGCTAAATGGCAAATAGGTCTGGAAGTACCGGGTCGGCGGGATCGAGTCGAATACCGGCGGTCGGTTGACGGGAGCAATCTCAACCTTGACCGTGGCTGGCGCTGAATCGAGCGTGCCGTCGTTAACTTTGTAGGTAAACGAAGTCTGCGTCGCCTTGCGCGGGTCAACCGGAGCCAACATCTGCACCTGCGTGCCAAACACATTGGTTCGCGGCACCGCGAAATTATTGGGCAGTGGCACGGCGGTCGGTATGGTGCCGTTGTCGTTGATATTGGCAAAGTGATACGCAAACTGGTTTTGCACGCCACGCGCTGGACGCCAGTCGTTGTTTTGCGCTTTGAGTACGGTCTGCCGCCACGAGATACCGTCTTCGCCAACCCAGAAAAAGATCAGATCGGCGTGGCCATCGGCGTCAACATCACCGACCAATGGCGCTCTAGTGACGTAACAACAGTTGCGGGTCGGCGGGACTGTGGTGCCTGTCGACGCTGTAGTGATCGGAAAACTGGCCTTCAGTTTTCCGGTAAGTCCGTCGAGGAAGAAAACGCCTTCGTTGGTCTGCATGACGACTTCAGCCACACCATCGCCGTCGAAGTCGAAGATTGCAACGCGAGTGCTCGAATTGACCTGCAAAACACCGTTCACCACGTCGGCAACGTTGCACCAGCGATACGTCCCGTCATGCTTGATCGCGCAGAGCAAGCCTCCGTAGTTGAATACGATATCAGCCTTGCCATCACCATCAAGATCGCCGACGACGATCTTGCCTATGAAGGTGACGAAATCGAAAGGCAGGCGCCAGAGCACAGCCCCATCGGACTTGTAGACGGTAAGGAAGTAACCGCCTGGTTGTGTCTCAAAGCGGACCACTTCGATGTCTGGCGTGTCATCAAAATTACCCACTGCAACTTCCAGGACGTTCGCCGACGCGCCCTGCCAGCGAGGCGTGCCGTCGAGATTAAACACCACGCCACCCGCGACGATTTCTGGCGTGCCGTCACCGTCCAGATCCACCACCACGGGAGCCGATAAGCCGGTTTGCTCGGTGCCACCATCGACACCGCTGATCGGCGTTTTTTTGGCAATCATGCGCTGGCGCACGGTACCGTCATTGCCGCTAAGCACGATGACGCCACGACACTGCTGGTAGTGCGAAGGGAAAGCAGGGTTGGGCTGATAGTCGCCGTCTGGGACGGTCTCCACAATTAAGCGGCATGCGGGCTCGTAAAAGGCGTCGAAGCCAGAAATTGCGTATCGGTGCAGCCCCGCATATTGCACGTTGATCAACACGCTCGGCGATTCGCCAGCGTGCAGGCGCGCTATGGTTAGCATGGCATAGTCGGTGAGACTGGCTGCGTCACCGAGCACCGGTATAGCAGCTAGCGCAGGCGAGATCCACTTCACCGTGCCGTCCTGACCATTCAGCGCCACGATACGCATGGCACCGTTGTCCCCGGCGCACGAACCTGCGAATATCACCTCTGGCTTGCCGTCGTCGTCAATGTCGGCAGCAGCTAGCGTACGGCGGCTTAAGTACGGCGAGCAGCCAGTGAAAAAATCTCCCCTGAAAGCCCACAGCACATTACCGGTATCGGCATGGATCGCGAAGACACCGTGGTTTTCACCGCTGAACACCATTTCCGGTTTGCCGTCGCCATCGAGATCAATCATCATCGTGTGACCCAGCGGACCACCGACCGAGAGCTCTTTGTTGTGACGCAGCACTGGCGTAAACACCGATCCAGGCGGCGTGGCCGGAGCCTGATAGGTGAAGCCACCGTTGGCGTTGAACGCGGAGATCGTACCTTTGTCAGGGTCGGTCAGTTTGACCGCAGAAAGCGATCCGCCGCTGGCGCTGAAATCGTTTCCGAGCACGCCGGGTGCAGGAATGGTCAGCGTCTGTCCGAGGCGTGTGGAATAAGTGTCATCAACGGCTACGGGAGCAGCTGACGGTGTGATTTTCACGGTGAATCGTTTCGCGTCAAAAAGTCCGGCGGGATCGGAGGCCTTAACAGTGATCGCGTAGTCACCCACCGCGACGCCCGCCGTGGGCCAGGTCACGTTCGGGCCGCTGATCGTCACGCCTGCCGGTGCTGATGAAACGGCAAAGGTGATGACGTCGCCATCGGGATCGGTGGCCACCAGCGTGCGCGAAACCACGGCACCCTGAGGGATGGAAGCGTCGGCAAGGGCCGCCAACTGCGGTGCACGATTCTGGGCGACAACGGTAATTTTGAAAGTGCCGTCATCGGTGTGGCCTTGGGCGTCGGAGACCCTCGCCGCAAACGTGTGTGGGCCAAGCTGAGCGTTGCCTGGCGTCCAGTCGATCACGGGGGATGGATTCAGCACCGCACCCGTGGGCGCCGCTGTGAGAGTGAACGCCAGGGTGTCGCTCGAATTGGCATCGTTCGCAGCCAACACCTGCCGAAAGCGCACGCCCACGGGAATCGTTCGATCCGCGATGGCAACCAGTTTCGGACCCGAGTCGAGCACGATGATTTGCACGGTACTGCTGGTCGACAAAATGCTGTCGGTCGCGGTGAGCTTCAACACGTACGTGCCCGCAGCCGTGAACGTCACAGTCGTATTCAGCGCAGCGGCGTTTGCAAAAACGACACCATTGATCGGGCCCGATACGAACGTCCACGTAGCGGTCAACGCAGCGGGTGGGTTCGGCAGGCCATCATCGCTGGCCGTTCCCGCCATCGTCGCTACGGCTGGTAGCGTGATCGTCTGATTTGGCCCGGCGCTGACTACGGGGGCTGCGTTCGACGCTGTGTTCACTGCGATGGTGACGTCCGAGCTGCCGGTCAGCGCGCTGTCATTGACGGTTAACCGCAGCACGTAGCTACCGGCGACGCTAAAGGTTGCGGTGGTTACCGCGCTGGTAGCTGCAGCAAACGTGACCGTGCCAGGACCAGAAAATTTCGTCCACACAAAGCTAAGCACGGCGGGCGGGTTAGGCAACCCGTCGTCAATCGCGCTGCCTGACAGGTTTGCCGTCGCTGGGAATACGATGGTTTGGTTGGGCCCCGCATTGACGACCGGAGCAAGATTGCCCGATGGTGCATCGAGCCGCACGTCGGCATCGATTCGAACATATAGATTATTGGCGTCTTGCTGGTGATAAACGGCCAGGATGTCGGCATTCAGCGGTGCGTCGCCACTGGCGTCGGTTACCGCCGGACTAACGCCGATCCAGTCGCCGATATTTCCGTCGCGCGCGACGGTTGCCGCCCACGCGAGCGTCGAAATGACGACGCTGGCCAAGACGAACGTGACGAGTCGTGAGGATGCTTGGCGGCGCAGGCGCAGCGCCACAGTGACGGCAACCAGCAACGCGATGAGCGCTGCCAGCCCTTTTGACAACGGCACCGGCAACACGTCAACCGCGGCCACCGCGTTCGCGACATTAATCAGAAAGCTGCCGGTCGCATCCTGCTGCCCGAGCGCATTGCGGCTCACCGCCAGCGCTTTCAAGGTGCCGCCGCGCGGCAAACTGGACAACGGAACCGAGAATTCAATGGCTGCACTGCCGTTGGTTCCATTGCCAAGCCCCGCACTCCAGCCACCTGCGTCGTACGTTGTCGCGGCGGTGAGCGCGCCACCGACGCAGGTTTGCTGATCCAGTCGCGAGACCATGGCGGTGCTGGCGGTCGTGGTGACAACGGCCGTGTTGACGCGCTCTACGCCGCTAACCGAACCGTCGGCGGTGGCGACGACGCAGCCGGTGGCGGCCGCATTGTCAGTATCCAGCAACAGCGAGAATTTGTGCTCTGCCGCGTGGCTTGCCGGCACCGCGAACGCTAGGGCACAGAGCAGCGCCTTAGCGCTACCCGAACGGAGAAAGATAAATTGAGACATGTCGCACCCCACGATTTTCGTCGCGACCCCAGGTTGGGTCGCTGACGTTTAACCTGTGCTGGCGATGCTAGGGACAACGTCGCGTGAAAAACCACGGTCACCTTGCGTTAGAGGTTACACGGCGTTACACGCGAACGCTCCACCGCCCACACCAATGCATGTTGCGTTACGGGCGACGATCCAGCTTACGTGATAGCGTTACTAAAACGTTAACAATTAAGCAAAGTCTGGCGAGGGCGACGTGACCGACGGTGCGCATACGGATGTTCAGCTGACAGAGGTTACGCAGCGTAATCCTTCGCGCCGCGCGCTCATCGAGGAAGCGCTGGAGCGCATTCTTGGCAGTCGCGCAATCGGTCGTTCAGCGCACCATCGGGCATTCCTGCAACACGTTGTCGCCGCAACGCTGGACGCGGAATACGGACGGCTCAAAGAATCGACTATCGCGCTTGAGGTATTTCAGCGCGACGCCGCGAGCTTTGATTCGACCACCGATTCGATTGTCCGTGTAGAAGCCGCGCGCGTGCGTCAGAAGCTTGATCGCTACTACGCCGACGAAGGCGCCGACGCAACGTTGCGTATCGAGATGGTTGCGGGCAACTATCGCCCAAGGTTTATCGATCATGCTCAGGCCATAGCGCCCGCACCTCTGTCGCGTGGCTTTTCAGTCGCCGGGCGTGGCGTGGTACCAGCCAACTTACCCGCAACCGTTTTAGCGACGTACGAGCGTGCGTGGTACATGATGCGAACGCGAACGCTTGACGGTTATCGTAAGGCGCTCGTGCTGTTCACGGACAGCATCCGGGCGGAGCCGAAATTCGCTGCCGCTCATCGCGCGATTGGCTGGGCTCGCATCAACATTGCGGGGCATCTTGGCGTCCCGCAGGAAGCAGGTGAGCAAGGCCCGGCCATGGCCGCGGCGATTGAGCGAGCGCGCGAACTTGAGCCGGACAACCCTGAACTGGATTCGCTGCAGGGCACGTATTTGTGCCGTTATCGCTTTGATCTGGACAGAGGTCAGGCGCTCTTCGAATCCGCGCTCAAACGCAGCCCCGAGTCGTGGGGCGCGCGCAGCTCGTTTGCGTGGTGGCTAATTTTTCGTGGGCAATTTGATCGGGCGCAGCGAATGTTCGACGCCGAATTCGCGCATGATCCGTTCGCGTTTTTTATGCGCCACAACCTCGGATCACTAGCCTACTTTCAGCGAGACTTTGCTCGCGCTGAACGCATATTCGCGGAGGCGCTAGAGATGGAGCCCGGTCATCTGATAGTGCGGATCGCACACGCCAGCGCATTGATCGCGTTGGGCAGTGCGGACGCGGCAGTCGCCGAAATTTCTGGCTGCTGGGCCGAGAACCCTGACTTGGGTGGCGTCGCGCTGGAACGGGTACGAGCGCTCGCTGCCGCGCGCCGTCTCGACGAAGCAAGAGCCGCGTTGACCGCGTTCGATCACGACTTCGCTAACCGCTATTTTTCACCCGTCTATCGGTCAGCTGCGCACATCGCTTTGGGTGACGTTGATGATGCACTCACGTGGCTCGAACGGGCCGCCGCTGACGGCGATTACTGGTTGGTCAACGTGCTCATCGATCCAGCGTTTGACGCACTACGCGGTGAGCCGAGATTTGCTCACGTAATGCAAGGGGCGGGTTTGCCGTCACCGACCGGCGCAGCGAACGGTCGCAGGTGATTTCGTCCTGACCGTTTAGGTTTCAGAGCGGTTATTTTCAGGCGATTCGCGCAGCGAAGCGCTCGCGCATACCGTCCAGCCCAAACGTACTCAACACTTCCTTCAACCGGTCGGTCGCTGCCTTGCGCGGCAAATTCTTGAACTGCGCGATGATGAGTTCGTTTTTCATGGAATGCTCCCAGCCGACCAGCTCGGTCACCGTGACTTTGTAGCCATTCGCTTCAAGCAGCAGGCAGCGCAACACGTTGGTGATCTGGCTGCCGAATTCACGCGTGTGAATCGGGTGACGCCATAATTCACTGATGCTTTTGCTAGCCGTGGTCTCGCCCTTGTCGTTCCGCAAATGCGCGGCAACTTCAGCTTGACAGCACGGCACTAACACGATGAATTTCGCCTTCTTCTCCAGTCCGAAACGCAGCGCGTCGTCGGTCGCGGTGTCGCAGGCGTGCAGCGCAGTGACCACATCAATTTGCGCAGGCAACTTTTCGGTGGTGATCGCATCGGCGACGGACTCGTTGAGAAATGCCATCTGCGAAAAACCAAGTTGCCCGGCGAGCTTAGCCGCGCCCACTACCAATGGCTCGCGTGTCTCGATGCCCCACACTTTGTTCGCGGGATATTGCGCGGCGATGCTTTTGAAAAACAAGTCATAAAGAATAAACCCGAGATACGACTTGCCTGCGCCATGATCGACTAGCGTCACGCCGCCCCGCTCCGCGAGCACCTGCGCGAGCAGCGGTTCAATAAATTGAACGAGGTGATACACCTGCTTCAACTTGCGCCGCGAATCCTGATTCATCTTGCCGTCGACGGTCAGGATGTGCAGCGCTTTCAGGAGTTCAAGGGATTGCCCGGCGCGGATTTCCGGCATCGGCGCAGGAGCGGCTGCTGTTTTCTTTTTTTGCATGAGGCTGAATCTACACGAACGAGTGACTTGGCTGCCTCCCCTTTTGCAGGGGAGGGTTGGGGTGGGGTAAAGCGTTGGCAATAGCAACAACTGGGGCCCGGCTCCTCACTTCCCTACCCCTCCCAACCTCCCCCGGCGAACCGGGGGAGGAGCCTTCTCCAGATCACGCCTCCATCTTCGCCGCAACATACTCCGCCAACGCCAAAGAACTCGTCAACCCCGGCGATTCAATTCCAAACAAATTCACCAGCCCCTGCACGCCATGATCCTGCGGCCCTTGAATCAAAAAATCTCGCGCAGGCTCATTTGGGCTCTGAATCTTCGGACGAATCCCCGCATAACCCGCTTGCAGCGCACCGTCCGGCAGCTCGGGCCAATACTTGCGCACCTCGGCGTAGAACGCGTCGCCGCGCG
>JBDSYI010000142.1:0-5363 GCA_039925745.1 Casimicrobium sp.
CGGCAGTAGCCGTGAGCGTAGTGGTCTTATTTTCAGGAATTATCGCGTTGCATGAGGCGCTGCAAGCAGAGTCCTCGGTACTAAAGACGACAGTACCAGCGCCTGTGCCGGCAAACGTGAGCGCCAGCGGGAAGGTCGGCGCAACATCAAACTTGGCGTCCACTTTTTGTGCGGCGCTCATCGTGACGGTGCAGGTGGGCGCGGTGCCGCTACAGCCGCCACCGCTCCATCCCGCAAAATTCGCATAGTAGTTAGGGATCGCGGTGAGGGTGATCGTTGCGTTGGGCGCGAGCGATTGGGTGCAATCGTTGCCAAAGCCGCCGCAGTCGATACCGATTCCGGTCACCGCACCGGTTGACGCACCGCTGCGGGTGACGGTCAGCACGAAATTTCCGGGCGGCGCAAGTTGAAACGACAATTCGTCAAACTTAACTTGTAACGTGGAGTTGCTGCTGTTCTTAAAAATTGCGCCTGCGAGCCACACGCTTTGAGCGCCAGCCGGTGCGATACCGTCGCCTTGTACAGCGATCCATGTGCCATTGGCAGCAGCCGGACTGATTACGGAATTGGAGTCATTGTCTGATCCGGAGATCGGTCCAACGCCGCACGTCGTTGAGCTGTACCACACCGCGTACAGATTGGCCGAACCGGGTGTGGTTTGGCCTGATGGAATGAGTACCTTGCCGGCGAAGTTATAGTATTTGCCGGGAGTTACAAGGACGCATTGATTCATCGCGAGTGCGACGCCGTTTGCCCCTGTGTAGGTGCCCGAAGCTGAACCCGTGCCATCGGCGCTCGCCGATTGCGGGTCAAACGTAGTAATGCCTGCGCCCCACGGAGCGAGCGTTCCGCCGGCAAAGTTGGGATTGTTCAACAGATTTTGCGCTGATGCCGTTGATGCGGCAGCCAGTAGTGTCAGGCACAGCAGGTGGCGCGCGGATTCGCGCGCAGTTCGGGTGGCATTAGCGTGCATGGGGGTTCCTTTGAGGTTAAGCGGCGGACAAGTTTGGCTGCGCTCAAAGTTAGCGGTCGCCACCCTACAAAACCCCTACAAGGCAGATTTACTCCGGAAGCATTGGCCGCCGTCCACCGGTTGGCAGTTGCCTTATGGGGATTAGCGTTGGTTTTCGGTGTCAGTCCGCCATCTTGAGGCAGATATTGAATCGCACGAGAAGCCGACGCTGTTGTCGGCGAAATGTCGGGTTGACTGACCAGGCTGCCATCCAGAATGGATGAAGTGGTTACTGTCGGCGCGCGATCACAGTGAAACAGTGGGGCTCAACGCTACTTGTCGCAGCCCTACAAGACCCTTACGATTGGCAGAGAAAGTCGCGAGGCAATCAGGCGGCGACTTGTAGCTTGCAAGAGCCTAAGCGCGCGCCAACTCAAAAACATTTGTCAATTGCACTGCTCGCTGCGAAGCGTCTTCGCCGCACGATTGCAAATCGTTGAGCACTGAGCGCACGACGTCAGCGGGAAGTCCGTGCGCGACGCTCTTGCGCACGATCTCCTCGGCAATGGTCGAATCGGACAGTCGTATCGCCGAGCGCAAGCCAATCTGCGCGGCCCCCGCCACTTGCGAGCGAAAAAATGCGGCACGATCCCGTGCAAATGCTTCGCGCGAGTCGGGAAGAGCCGGTCCGCGATAGAGCGAGAGCAGGTCCAGCGCGGTGCGGGATTGTGCATGGTCGCGGATGGCGTTGCCAGTTGTGACTTCACTCAAATTCGAACCTGTGCGGACGTCCTTTGGGTTCGCACGCTCACGCAACTGGTTTACGTGAACCAGCGCCGCGTGCGTGTCGCACCACACTCGATTTAGATCGAAGCCGATTTTGCCTTCGCTGCGTACCAGTAGCGTGGCATCGGGCAGCTGCTGGCGTAATCGCGTGAGCGCGACGTCGAGCGAACGCATCGCTTTGTCACCTTCGGCCTCGGGCCAGAGGCTGTCGGCCATACGCTGAGCAGATACCGCAGCGGGCGCATGTGCCGCCAGGTACTGCAAAATTTGCATGGATTTTGACTCGCCTTTTTTACTGCCCTCTTGCATTGCGGTCGTGGTGGCCCCTTCGATGGCGAAGCCATCGAATAACCGGATACGCAATGACCACGGCCAGTACACGGGGCGCGAAGCGGGGGGCATCAGACGCAGCACTTGCAAGTCTTCAGCAAATACCTCCGTGCCCAGATCGTGCGCGAACAATGCAGCCACCAGCCGGTTGGTAATTAGCGGAAGCGTTTGCGTTTCCAATGACATCAATCGGCCACCGCTGAGTCGTAGATAGTCAGCAAGGCGAGCGCGCAAATTGACTCGTGCGTCTTCAGCCGTCAGACCACCGTTCATTAGCGCTGCTTCATATTGGTCAAGTGCAGTGGTTGCATCAATCAGCGCACACATTCGTTCGTGCACAAGGCGCTGCCCCGGCATCATGTTGACGAGAAGGCTGGTGTACAGGGCATGCGACTCAGCCAGGCGGTTTAAACCAAGCAACGCGCCGGCAACGCCTGCCTGATAAAGCGCCGCCATCGTCTCTGGCATTTCCAATGCGCGCACGAGTTCCATGCAGCGTTGCGCCGAAGCGAGTGCTACCGCGTATTCGCACGCGCGCATGGCATGACGACTGCGCCCGTAACGCACCAGCAATACCTGCGAAGGCTCCGCCGGGTTCACGATGGCTTCGAGCTCATCCAGTCGATCCGCCGCCAGCGCGTGATTGTTGCCACGACTGGCCAGCTCGAACGCGTTGCGGCGCACGAAAAAACGTAACCACTGCGGATGATTGGAATCGTCGTCCGTGGCGGGTTTTCCGCCATTAATTCGAAGCCCATGGAGGCCCGTATCGTTGGTGCTGACGTAAACACCCAGATGCGTTTGCGCAAGGGTGATTGCGGCACGATAGATCACACGGGTGATCAACGAAATCGACGAATCTGCCTCAAGCGGGGCTAGCGATTCAGCGGTGCGGCTCATGCGCACTGCGTCGCGGGAAAAGTTAAACCAGGGTGCGAGCATCGTCGCTGCGCGCAGCCTGGCGGTCCCAGATAATTGCTCATCGAAAACAAGTTTGACGAGCGCCTCACCCAGTTGGGCAGAGTCTGCTGCGCTCTTACCAAACAACAGGCGAGCCACTAACAATCCCGGCAAACACTCAACCGCATCGTCGTCACTTAAGCGTGCGTGCAATACGTCCAACAGTTGATTAATTCGCGAAAACTCGCGTTGCATATCTCCAAAGCCGCTCCATGCCAGGATGCCGGTGCAATACACGCCTGCGAGCGCACGGAATTCCGCGACATCGTCTCCTCTTGTCCGCGCCGTTCGTACAATCGCCATGAACTGGACTATGGCAGGCGTACCTTGCGTTTCGCGCACGCTATGCGCCGACTCAATCGCCAGCGGCAAGTCAAGTAGTGCGGCCAGCCCGAGCGTGTCGCACCACCGCGCCACCTGAGCATGGCCAAAGTGTGCCGATAATGGCCCCAACTCGGAACGCAGCATATCGCTGGCGGCTTCGTGTGCTCCGGCCGTGATCAGCGCGTCGATTGCTTGCGACGTAGCGTCGATTCGCAGCATAAGTAATCTGTCATCTGTTTCAGACTGCGCGCCGCAGGATGCGCGCACTACATCTCATGCGCAAATTTACACGAGATGGATTACCTAATAGACGTAATGCTCAGTCCGAAAGTGACAATGCCCCGAGTTCGGGGCATTGCGCCGCATCGCGACGCACCTACATTGCGACGAACCAGGCGCCGTTGACCAAGCGCAGTTGGTAGTCACTCGATGCCGCACCGTCTTTGTTTCGTTCGGCGAGCCTTGCTTTTGCGCTATCGCCGTCAATGAAGAGGCTTTCGAGCTCGGCGGTTTTCGGGTTTGGCGACATCCTTACAAATTCGAGAAACCGTGCGGCGTCTGGACCATCAAGCGCCTTCACCTGCTCGGCGAGCATGACGCGCTTCAAAGCGGGCTTGTCGCCGGCTCTTGCCGCGCGCAGGAACTCAGCGACTGCCTTGCCTTGAGGTGTGGCCCAGGCCGCTTTGCCCATAGCGTCGGGCGTTCGCGGTGCAAGCATCGTCGTGTCAAAACGTACATCAAAGCCAAACGTATTTTTAAATTCCTTTTGCTCGCCGCCGCTGGTCACCCGCCCCGCGAAGGCGGTCGCTGTGGAGCGAGATACTTCCGCCCTGTAGTCGCTCGTATTGGCACCGCCCTTTAACGTTCCGACACTGAAGTCGACGGAGCGAATTTTTTTGTCGATGTCTAGCGTCAACTCCAGAGCTTGTACGCTATTGCTGCGCATCTCGCTCGCTCGGGCGGAACTGTCGCTGAGCGCTTTGGCGGACAGCGGTTTGTCGGTGAGGGTCAAAATGGTTTCTAGTTTATTGTCGGCAAGCGACGGTTTGACCACCGTATAGGCGTGCTTGAACTCGGTTTTGTTGCCGTTCAAGGTAATGCTGCCGGACGCTGTATTGCTGGTCGTGCTTTGTGCGAAAGTCGGCATACACAAGCAACAAAGTGATAGCAACGTTGCCATGCGCATCGCAAAATTTGATTTCATGTCTTGTGCTCCTTTTGTGATCAGAAAGTGCGACGACTAAAGCCCAGCGACACTCGCCCCACCAAGGCGAGCAGCAGTGCAAGCAGCGCGATCATTGCGGGGTGCAGCGCGGGTACTGCCACTGTCGGCGTCGCTACGACTACCGCTTGTAATGCGGGGCCGCCTTGATCCACGATCGTGCCGTTCGCGCTCAGATCATCGTCGCCAAGTCCGCCGTCGGTGATGGTGAAGGTCACGGTACTGCCGGAAACCGTCGATGGCAGGATGTACCAGGTCGCGGCTGCGTTCGACGGCGTTGGGCCATACTTGTAGTACTGCGTACCTGCCGCGATGACCGCCGGGTAGGTGACAGTCAGCGTGACCGCGCTGCCCGGGGTGCAGCCCTTCAACGTGAAGTCAAACAGACCGTGCGGAAAGGCTGTGCCTGCGGGCGGCGCGATCGGAGGCGATGCCGCATTGCCAGCGACCGGGATGAACTGGCGTACGCCAAATCCGCAGCTTGCGCCGCCCCCGGAAATCGCAACCGTGATGGTGCCGCTTGCTGTGGCCGAGGGCGCGCTGTAGTTCGTCTGCGGCGCGATGGTAATCGTCAGCGCACCGGCCGTAGCGGACAAGCCGTCCACGTCCGCGCATTTGATGGATACGTTCGACGGACCCGCTGCCGTTGGCGTGCCCGATATCAAGCCGGTCATGCCGTTTAAGGTGATGCCCGCTGGCAGCGTCCCACTTGTCACTGTGTAGCCAGTAATCGGATCGCCATCGGTGGCCGTGCAGGCAGATGCGACACTGAAGTTGAACGCCGTATTT
>JBDSYI010000143.1:0-11657 GCA_039925745.1 Casimicrobium sp.
AAATGTCCTAGCTTCGCGCGTGCGCGCCTCTACATCGTGAAAGATTGACGACCCCGTACGCGTACGCATATCGGCGATCCGCTCTTTCGCAAATGTAGCGATTTGGAGTTAGGTTCATTGCCGATAAGCTAATCTTCTTCACGCCCCCTGCAACGCCGTAACACCTATGCTCACTCTCTACCACTGCGTTAGCGCGCGCTCGTTTCGTGTCCTGTGGATGCTGGAGGAGCTGCGTCTGCCGTACGACTTGCGCATGCTCGCCTTCCCGCCGCGCGCGCATGACAAATCCTTTCTTGAACTAAATCCGCGAGGTACAGTGCCGCTGTTGATTGACGGTGAAACACGCATGACGGAGTCGGCGGCGATCTGTGAATATCTAGCGGTGCGACATTCGCCGGGCGTGCTGAACGTGGCTGTGAACGAGCCAGATTTTGGTAGCTATTTAAACTATCTGCACCTGGGCGAGGCGACGCTGACATTCCCGCAGACGCTGGTGCTCCGTTACTCGCGATTTGAGTCGGCGGCGCGGCTGCAGCCGCAGGTTGCGGAGGATTACAGTAAGTGGTTTCTCTCGCGTTTGCGCACTCTGGAGCCGCATCTGGCGACGCATGAAACTCTGTGCGCGCGACGCTTTACGGCAGCCGATGTTTCGGTGGGTTATGCGCTCATGCTCGCCGAACTGCTCGGTCTGGATTCGAAATTCACGCCGTCAGTGGCGGCCTATTGGTCGCGCTTACGCTCGCGCCCCGCGTTTGAACGCGCACTCGCAGTGCAGATTATGGCAGCCGTGGAACAGGGTATTTCGCCGCGACCTTCGACGGAGGTGAGCTGAGCCTATCTAGCGTATTGTTGCCTATCAGCTTTTCGTCGAAACGACCGCTATGCGGGGGCTAGGTGACAAATTAACAAAATATCGACTTTTGGCAAATAATCGGTTTGGCGCCCAACAACGGCCGGTATTGCACGAAAAAAAAGCGGCCCCGAACGACCGCTTTTTGCGCACGTAGCGACGAGGCTGTTAGGGCTTCAACGCGTCTATGGTCGCCGCAATGTCGGCATCGGTTTTTACACCGAGTTTCGCGCCGCTGGTGAGCGCAGCGCCCGACAAGCCAAGCAGGCGGCGCAGAATCAGCAGCCCATCGGTTAGTGCGTAGACCTGTCCGTCGCCGTCGACATCAAGCTGTGTGCCCAGTCCGCCGAGGTAGGCTGCGATTTGCGCTGCGTCGCGGGTGGGTGAACCGCCGAGCGCGCCGCTGGTGAGTTCTGCATCGCGGAAACCGAGGAGGTATCGCAGGATCAGCACGCCGTCGGTTGCGGCGTCATAGCGGGTGGCCACCTCGGTGTTGCCGTCTACGTTGAGCACTGCTGGGCCCGCGACGGATTCTTTGAGTCCAGTGATCACGAACGAGAGCGTGCGAGCCGCCGCTGGCGACCCGGTTTTCTTGCGGATAAAGATCGTGTACTGACCATCAACTGCAGGTGTGCCGATAATGATTTGCTTGAAATTATTGCGGTTGTCGTCGAACCAGGCGGTTGAGACCGTAGCGTCGGCGGTACGGTTCGCCATCGACGGGATCTTCCACGGCCAGACATCGGCTGAGGTCGCGACGTTACGAACGATCATGTCAAAGTCGTACACCAAACGAGTCGCGGTAGGATCGACGCCGTCGCCTATGACTTGCTCGGGGCCTTCGTCGTCAACCCAAGCCATATTGACGACCAGTGGCACACCACCCTTGGCAAACACGCTGAACGACTCCTCTGTGGTGGAATCGGCGGCTGGGTTGGTGGTGCGTTCCAGAACGGCTGCACCTTTGCTGTTAGCGGACGAGTCGACGGGACCATTTTTTTTGATCGCGTTTGCGGCCGCTTCAATGTTGAGCAACCCCCAACCGAATTTGTGATCAGGTCCAGGCTGACCCAAATCTTCAGCGGTGCCGAGCATCAATGCCTTAAGCGTTGACGAGAGCATGTAGGCAGGGTTCAGACTTTTGTAATATTGCTGGAGCAACAGGCCGCCTGCGGCTGCCGCCGGCGTTGCGTACGAAGTACCGCTGGAGTCGACACCGTTACCGCTGTAGCAGTTGCTACATGCGACTGGCGGTGCCGCCGTGTCGTAGGCCTGAGCGGAATTGATACCAGTGCCTTTGGCGACGATTTCGGGCTTGACGCGACCGTCGTCGGTTGGGCCCCAGTTGCTGTAGTCGGACATCGTCTTGTCGCCATTAACCGCACCGACTGTCATCACATTTTTCGCGGCCGATGAACCCGTCATCAAGTCATAACCGGCCTTGGCCATGTTGCCGTTGGCCTGCTGTTCGTTGCCACCGGCGACAAACGGAAGATAGTTCGGGGCGTTTTTTATGATGACGTCCCACGCCTGTGCTTCAGCATCATAGGCACCGAATTGCCAGACCGGAACGGTATTGTCGTTCGACAGACCATACGAATGGTTGGAGATCAAAAAACCGCTCGCGGCGAACGCGGCCATCTCGCCTTTGTCATTGCCCCAATCGAAGTTTCGCGCAGTGCCACCAAACGCGATGCCGCGTGCGCTTGGCTGGGCTGCGATGTCTTTGCCAACGATCGTGCCGGACACATGCGTCATGTGATTCTCACCGCCTACGGTCACTGCGATCAACGTGGTCTGAACGGACGGACTCGGCTGGTTAGTCACCTGTCCGGTCAGCAACTCATGGGTGTCGCGCACCAGTCCGCCATCCCAGACGCCCGCGACCATGCCGGTGCCGGTGATGTTGACGCCCAGCGAGCCACCGGGGTAGAGCTGGTCGGCCTTGATGAGTTGCCCGGACGCCCGGTTCTTGCTGGTGTCGCGGACAAATTTGGTGTTGATGTAGAGCGGATTGCCGTCGGCACCAATTCGCGTCAGGTAGTAGACGGAATTGTCTTTTGTGAAGAAGCGCGCCTGCTTCGGGTTGTTCGTCAGGTATTCCTGAACGCGAACTTCCTGTTGCTCGAATTCGTTCTGAAAGTCGGCGCTCAGACGCAGCAGGTTGCTCGATTTCGCCGTCTGGCTTACCGATTTACGTTCTTCGGCGTTCTGGGCGAGAACGGCGGTGCTGGCGGTAAGCGCGATAGTTACCGCCAAAAAGGGCCATTTATTCATTGAATCCGGGCTTTCTTAAATTTTCTGACGGCAACAAGTGTCGTCTACTCGTGATTCTAGGTGCTGGTTAGAAAATTCTCGAACGTCGCCAATTTCACGTGCGCCAGAGTTGGGCTCGTTGTTGTGGCGCATTCTTGCTTTGCTGGGTGCGATGCGTTGGGCGCTTTCTTCTCAGGACGTCAACATCGTGCAGCACCGTACGCCGTACAGCTTTTACGTGTAATCACCATTTAATGGGGGCTAGCGTTGTATTTGTATGATTGTCGATTATCGCAATAATCTGCTTCTAGCCCCTTATCAGCCGAAGATTGAAGGAAAAGTTGTATTGCGGTCACCGATAAATAATGTCCTACGGAACTACTCGGTCTTTCAGTTGACTAAATTACTCGGGAATACTATAATTGAGCTCAGCCAATCGAACCTGCGCAGTAACTATCGCGCCACATTGATCGGTTAAGCAGGTTGGAAAAAAAAGCGAGTGCAAAAGCGTCATGAAACTCACCACCAAAGGCCGTTTCGCAGTTACCGCCATGATCGACGTGGCGCTCTTCAACCATGAAGGGCCAGTCACCTTGGCCGAGGTTTCCGCGCGGCAGAAAATTTCGCTGTCGTATCTTGAGCAGCTATTCGGCAAGCTTCGTCGCGCGGGTCTGGTTGAGAGCGTGCGTGGTCCGGGCGGCGGCTACAACTTAGCCAAACCACCGGGCACCATGAGCGTATCGGACATCATCGTCGCGGTCGACGAGCCGATTGACACCACCAATTGCGGCGGCGAAAAAAACTGCCACGACGATGGCATTTGCCTCACGCACCACTTGTGGTCGAGCCTGAACGCACACATCTTCACGTATCTGCAAGGCGTGAGTCTGCAATCGCTTGTCGATGATGCCAAAGTGCGCCGCAATCCCTCGATTCACATGGTTAAAGATTTGCGCAAGTCTGCGCTGCCGGCTTCGCTGGCCGCCTAGTTTTTTGATTCACGTTTTCTTGTTCTGAAGTTTCTATGAACCATCTCCCGATTTACATGGATTACAGCGCCACCACACCGGTTGATCCGCGCGTGGCCGCCAAAATGATTCCGTTCCTTACCGAGCATTTCGGCAACCCGGCGTCGCGCTCGCACGCCTATGGCTGGGAGACGGAAAAGGCGGTCGAGGAGGCGCGCGATGAAGTGGCTGCGCTGATCAACTGCGACGCCAAAGAGATCGTCTGGACTTCGGGGGCGACCGAGTCCATCAACCTGGCACTCAAAGGTGCGGCCCAGTTTTACAAAGAGCGTGGTAAGCACCTCATCACGGTCAAGACCGAGCACAAAGCGACGCTTGACACTATGCGCGAGCTGGAGCGTCAGGGCTTTGAAGTCACGTATCTGGACGTGATGGAAAACGGCTTGATCGACATGAATGTGTTCAAGGCGGCGTTGCGCCCCGACACCATTGTTGTCTCGGTCATGTGGGTGAATAACGAAATTGGCGTGATTCAACCGATTAAAGAAATTGGCGAAATTACGCGCAGCAAGGGCATCATTTTTCATGTTGACGCGGCGCAGGCCACGGGCAAATTGTTGATCGATTTGCAGGACGTCAAAGTCGATTTGCTCAGCATGAGCGCACATAAAACCTATGGCCCGAAAGGCATGGGCGCTCTGTTCGTTCGTAAAAAACCACGTATTCGTCTGGAAGCACAAATCCACGGCGGCGGCCACGAGCGTGGCTTCCGTTCAGGCACGCTGGCGACGCACCAAATCGTCGGTATGGGCGAAGCGTTTCGCCTGGCGCGGCTTGAAATGAACACCGAGAACGAGCGCATTCGCATGTTGCGAGATCGACTCTACAACGGGTTGAAAGATATTCCTGAAGTGTTTATCAACGGCGACATGGAGCAACGAGTTCCGCACAATCTGAACATCAGCTTCAATTACGTCGAAGGCGAAAGCCTCATCATGGGTGTGAAAGAAGTCGCGGTATCGTCGGGTTCAGCTTGCACCAGCGCGTCGTTGGAGCCGAGCTACGTGTTGCGTGCTTTGGGTCGTAGTGATGAATTGGCGCACAGCTCCATTCGCATGACGGTCGGACGGTTTACGACCGAAGAAGATGTCGATACGACCATTGCCACGATGAAGCGCACGGTCGAGAAACTGCGCGCCATGAGTCCACTGTGGGACATGCACTTAGACGGTATTGACATATCCCAAGTCCAGTGGGCAGCACATTAATTTTGTAGGGTGGGCATCCCCCAGCCTTAACGCACATGAAGTAAAGAGGTAACAACATGGCATACAGCGAAAAAGTAGTTGACCACTACGAGAACCCCCGTAACGTCGGTGCTTTCGGCAAAGAAGAAGCCGACATCGGCACCGGCATGGTCGGCGCGCCCGCCTGCGGTGACGTCATGAAATTGCAGATCAAGGTCGGCGCCAATGGCATCATTGAGGACGCCAAGTTCAAGACGTACGGCTGCGGTTCTGCAATTGCCTCAAGCTCGTTAGTGACCGAATGGGTCAAAGGCAAAACGCTCGACGAAGCGATGAACCTGAAGAACACGCAAATCGCTGAAGAACTGGCTTTGCCGCCGGTGAAAATTCACTGCTCGATCCTCGCTGAGGATGCGATCAAAGCAGCGGTGCTTGATTACAAAGCCAAGCATCCAGTCGCAGAAAAAGTCGCCGCGTAGAAACGAAGGGTGGGCACATAAAGTGTCCACGCGTTTCGCAACATGACGCAATTGGTGGAAGCACACGTCCACCTTACGGAGTAAAAATGCCAGTTACCCTCACTCAAGCCGCCGCCAATCACGTGCAGAAATACATTGCCAAACGAGGCAAAGGTATTGGCATTCGTTTGGGCGTAAAAACCACGGGCTGCTCTGGCCTCGCGTACAAACTTGAGTACGCCGACAACTCCTTGCCTGAAGACATGGTGTTCGAGAGCTTCGGTACCAAGGTCATGATTGACCCGAAAAGTCTGGCTGTCCTCGACGGAACTGAGCTTGATTTTCAGCGCGAAGGCTTAAACGAAGGCTTTAAATTCAACAACCCGCGCGAGAAGGCTCGCTGTGGTTGCGGTGAGTCTTTTACGGTCTAACTTTTTTCCGTAGCCGGGATGCTCGCGTCCGGGTTTGGTATTCGTTCGCGAAACGCTGATTGGGCTTCTCTGAGTTGAACACCCAGAACCAACTGGGCGACAAGCTGGTCGCGAGCGTCCGGGCTACGGTGCCTAATGAATTACTTCTCCACTTTCGATCTTCCAGCCACATTCGCCTTGAGCCAACCGCAGTTGGCTTCTCGCTATCGTGATCTTCAGGCCAGCGTGCATCCTGATCGCTTCGTCAACGCCACTGATGCTGAGAAGCGAGTGGCGATGGAGCGTGCCGTTGAAGTCAACGAGGCATTCGCCGCGCTGAAAGACCCGGTGCGCCGCGCAATGTATTTGCTGTCGCTCGTCAATATCGACGGGCTGGACGAGAAAGACACGTCGATGCCGACTGACTTTCTCATCGAGCAAATTGAGTGGCGAGAGGGATTGGTAGATGCCGCCGCGAAAGAGGACGACGCGCGACTGGAAGAGATGGCGAGCGAACTCGCGAGCATGCTCGCCTCACTCGGTGACACGTTTGCGGCCGCCTACACTGGCGAGCATTTCAAAGTCGCAACCACGCTCGCCCGAAAAATGCGATTCGTGCAAAAACTCATCGAGGAAGCTGAATCGGCACTGGCTGATTTGGAACAATAGTTCATGGCATTTCTACAAATCTCCGAACCAGGCGAAAGCCCCGAACCGCACACGCGCCGTCTTGCCGTTGGCATTGACCTTGGCACTACCAATTCAATCGTGGCAACGATTCGCAATGCGGTGCCAGAATGTTTGCCCGACAGCAATGGTCACACTATGCTGCCGTCAGCGGTTCAGTATGCAGAAGGCGGCGGCGTCATTGTGGGCGAGGAAGCGCTCAAGCATCGGGGTGATGATGCGCTTAACACCATTACTTCCGTCAAGCGTTTTATGGGCCGCAGCGTCGCAGATTTGCGCGGCGACGCGGAGGCTCGCTACAACTTCACGACGCCTAATGGCGACGGTAAAGGCTCGCTCAAAATCGTGACACGACAAGGCGCGATGTCGCCGATTGAAGTGTCCGCCGATATTCTGAAAGCGCTCAAAGCGCGCGCCGAGGAAAGCTTGGGCGGCGAGTTGTACGGTGCGGTGATCACGGTGCCAGCGTACTTCGATGATGCGCAGCGTCAGGCGACCAAGGACGCTGCAAAGCTTGCAGGCCTCAATGTTTTGCGACTGTTAAACGAGCCCACCGCTGCCGCAGTAGCTTATGGGCTGGATCAACATGCCGAAGGCACGTTTTTGATTTACGACCTGGGCGGTGGCACGTTTGACGTGTCGATCCTGCGATTGTCGCGCGGCGTGTTTGAAGTGTTGGCCACAATGGGTGACACCAATTTGGGTGGTGATGATTTTGATGCGGCGCTGGCGAAATACGCCTTTGACACCTGGGCGTTAACGCGAGCGCTTTCACCTGCGGGACAAGCGAATTTACTCGCGGCTTCGCGCGCTGCAAAAGAGGCTTTGACGAACGCAGATGTGGCCACGATCCGCGTGGATTGGGGTTGCGGTTTCGACAGCAAAGTTGACGTCACGCGCGAAAAATTTATTGAGCTAACGCAACCCTTTGTTGATCGTACGATGAGCGCAGTGAAGCGCACATTGCGCGATGCCAAACTGAAAGCGGGCGAGATTGATGGCGTCGTGCTCGTCGGTGGCGCAACGCGCACGCCGTCAGTGCGAGCCGCGCTCGAAGTGCATTTCGGCAAACCACCGCTGGCCACGATGAACCCGGATGAGGTCGTTGCGCTGGGCGCCGCGATTCAGGCGGATCAGCTCGCTGGCAACAAGTCGGGCGAGGGCGAATCGCATTTGCTGCTCGACGTGATTCCGCTGTCGCTTGGCCTCGAAACGATGGGCGGTTTGGTCGAAAAAATCATCCCTCGCAACTCGACGATTCCGGTTGCAAAGGCGCAAGAATTCACGACGTTCAAGGACGGCCAAACCGCGATGGCGTTGCATGTGGTGCAAGGCGAGCGTGAGCTTGTGTCTGACTGCAGATCGCTCGCGCGGTTCGAGTTGCGTGGCATTCCGCCGATGGTCGCCGGTAGCGCGCGCATTCGCGTGACTTTTCAGGTCGATGCTGACGGATTGCTATCGGTGAGTGCGACCGAAACCACGAGCAATGTGCGCGCTGAAGTCACCGTCAAACCGAGCTATGGTCTTGGTGACGGCGAAATTGCCAGCATGCTGCAAAGCGCATTTGCCAGCGCGAACACGGACATGCAGGCGCGTGCGCTGGCCGAGGCGCGCGTTGATGCGTTGGCACTGGTAGTCGCGCTAGCAAACGCGCTGGTGGTTGATCGGGCGTTGTTAAACGACGCCGAGCACGCGGCGCTGAATTCGCAAATCACGCATCTCAAATCGCTGGCCGAAGGCAATGATCATCGCGCGATCGTGCGTGCGTCTGAAGCGTTGAATCAAGCCAGCACCGATTTTGCGGGCCGCCGCATGGACCGCGCTGTGCGCGAAGCGCTGACGGGGCGCGATATCGAGAAAATCATATGACCACCATTAAAGTCCTGCCTCACCCCGACATGTGCCCGAACGGCGCAGAAATCAACGCGGAGGAGGGCATCACACTCTGTACCGCCCTGCTCAACAATCGCATCGAAATTGAGCACGCCTGCGACCAGTCGCTTGCCTGCACGACTTGCCATGTGATCGTGCGCGAGGGGTTCGCGTCGACGGGCGAAATGTCTGAGGACGAGGAGGACTTGCTCGACCGCGCATGGGGCTTAACCTCAGTGTCGCGGCTCTCATGTCAGGTCAAAGTGGGCGACACGCCGCTGACCGTTGAGCTGCCGAGATATACGATTAACCATGCGCGGGAGAACCATTGATGGCAGTGCTTAAATGGACAGACACGCTCGAAATCGCGATTCAGTTATCGGAAGCGCATCCCGATGTCGATCCGTCGCAATTGCGTTTCACTGATCTCATGGCGAAGGTGGCCGCGTTGCCTGAATTCGATGATGTGCCCGAGCGCTGTGGCGAGCGGATTCTGGAGGCGATTCAGCAGGCGTGGATCGATGAAATGGAATGACAGCTTTTTGAGGAAAGCACGTCTACGCATGGGCTACGAGTCAGATATGCCATTTATTGACTTTTGTCAATTTGAGATGGTAGCCCCTATAAAACAGGCGTTCTAGCCTAAAGCTGTACAAACAGAGATCAATAAAAAGCCCCGTTTCCGGGGCTTTTTTAATGCGCTGTTGAGGCGCATTTTCGTTCGCAAATGCCTTTGCTTACTGTGGGTTTGCAGGCGTTGAAGTGCCGCCAGTTTCCACCATCTGCATTGGTTCTGCTGCTGCCGTCGCGCGCGGAGGACGGGCACGGCCACGCTTGACAGGCTCGTCCACCACAAGCTGCGCGGGAGCCCCGCTCGCTTTGGTTTCCATCATCTGCAAACCTGCGTCCGTGGGCAAGGTATAGCTGAACGCTTTTGCGGGTTCACGCTTGACTTCAGGCGCTGGGGCAGGCGCTGCAACAACCGGAGCTGGAGCAGGCATTGGTGCCGGAGCTGGAACAGGCGCGACGTACGCGGGCGCGAATTGTGGTGCCGGTGCGGCAGCCTCATACGTGCTGGCATCCGCCGCCGCCGAGGACGACTCTCCGTCACCGCGTTCACGACGGCCTTCGCCGTTTTGGCCCGGCGCACCTGCGTTGTCACGATCAGGACGGCCTTCACGATCACCACGATCACGTCGGCGTGAGCCACGCTCGTTGCGCGGCGGACGATCTGTGCGCTCTTGCGGTGCGGCGACAGCATTAACATCGCCAGCTTCAACAGCAACCGCTGGGGCTGCTGCATCATTCAGCGGCAGTTCGCCGTTGATCGGCGCAGTGGTGTCACGCGGAGCGCGATCACTGCGCTCGCCACGTTCACGACGTGGGCCGCGCTCGCTACGCTCAGCACGCGGCTCTCTTGGCTCGCGCTGCTCACGAGGTTCACGCGGTTCACGTTGCGGCTTGCTCGCTTCGATGTTGGCGACATTGCTGACGTTCGCGTTGAGCATGTCAACGTTGGTCGAGGTCACCGGTTTCTGATCGCGCTGTTGGCGCTCTCCCTGACCCTGGCCCTGACCTTTACGCTCGCCACGATCACTACGGTCATTGCGACCTGCTTTGGCATCGGAGCCGCGATCGTTACGATCTTTGTTGCTGTCGCTGCGGCTGCCACGGCCATTGCGGTCATTACGATCGCTGCTGCCTTCGCCTCGACTACGGCGACCGTTACGGTCACCGCGATCATTGCGATCACGATTGCCTTCGCGCTTGGGCTCCTGTTTGGGTTCGGCCGCCTTCGCAGGTTGCGCTACCAATTCAGTCGCAGTTGAGCTGCCACCAAACATCGATTTGAAGCTTGCCCAGAAGCCCGCTTTCGGCGCAGGTTGTGGTGCGGTAATAGTCGTCACCGGCGCAGCAGGTGCGGCGATAGCCTTCGGCTCAACGTTTGGAGCTGAATGTGCAGGCGTAATGCCTTTGACCACTGCTTCAACGCGAACTTCATTCGCCTCTTGCTTGATCGCTTCAATCACGTCGATTTCGACGGGGCGCTCAACCATTTTGAAGCTGAGTGGCAGGGGTTCGGCGTGATTTAACTCGTCATGCTTCAAGCGCTGAACCGTGTAGTTCGGCGTTTCCATGTACAGATTCGGAATCAGTACAACGTTGACTTTAAGGCGCGATTCGAGCGATTGCAGATCGACGCGCTTTTCGTTCAACAGGTAAGTTGCAACATCGACCGGAACTTGAGCGACGACTTGCGCGCTGTTGTCCTTCATCGCTTCTTCCTGAATGATGCGCAGGATGTGCAGCGCAATCGATTCGGTCGACCGGATGTGGCCGGTGCCGTGGCAACGAGGGCACGGCAGATGCGCGCTCTCGCCAAGCGATGGCTTCAGGCGCTGGCGTGACAGCTCCATCAAGCCAAACCGGGAAATCTTACCGAGCTGAACGCGTGCGCGGTCGAGCTTCATCGAATCGCGAAGCTTGTCTTCGACTTCGCGTTGATGCTTTGACGACTCCATGTCGATGAAGTCAACAACGATCAGGCCACCTAGGTCGCGCAGGCGCAACTGGCGCGCGACTTCGTCAGCCGCTTCCATGTTGGTGTTGAACGCGGTCGTCTCAATGTCGCCGCCTTTGGTGGCGCGTGCCGAGTTGACGTCGACCGAAACCAGGGCTTCGGTGTGATCAATGACGATTGCCCCACCAGACGGCAGGTTCACTGTGCGACCAAACGCAGACTCGATCTGATGTTCGATCTGAAAACGCGAGAACAATGGCACGTCGTCGTTGTAGAGCTTGACGCGATTCACGGTGCCCGGCATCACGTGGCCCATGAAGCCTTTGGCCTGCTCATAGATGTCTTCGGTGTCGATCAGGATCTCGCCGATGTCAGCCGTGTAGTAATC
>JBDSYI010000144.1:0-17687 GCA_039925745.1 Casimicrobium sp.
GCAGCCCATGCAGCAGCTCGCGATGAAAGATGCCGATTCGCAAATTCATGGACAACAACCGCAAGAATTGATCAGCGCTGCGGCACGCATGCTGTCCGATTTGTCGTCGTTCGCCGGCGTCGTCGCCGCGCCGCACAAGACGCCCGCGTTCCGTCATGTCGAATTTGTGCGTCTGAGCGAGCGGCGCGTGCTGATGGTGCTGGTCGCACCGGATGGCGATGTGCAAAATCGTATCCTCAATGCCGACCGAAACTACGCGCCGTCACAACTGGTCGAGGCAGGCAATTTCTTTAATGAACATTTCGCCGGATTGCCGCTAGATCAGGTACGTGGCCGTTTGACCGAAGACTTGAAACGTTTGCGTGAGGACATGGTTGGGTTGATGACGATCGCGGTGGAGACCGGCGGCGAAGTTGCATCGCAATCTAGCGATGGGTTGATCGTGTCAGGCGAACGCCGTCTGTTGCATTCCCAGGACTTGTCGGGCAGCATGCAAAGTTTGCGCAAACTATTCGATATGTTCGAACAGCGTACGCAACTCCTGCACTTGTTCGATCTTGCTAACAAGGCCGATGGTGTACAAATTTTTATCGGTGGCGAATCGCAGATCGTGCCGCTTGATGAGTTTTCGCTGGTCACAGCACCTTATCAAGTCAACGGCCAAATCATAGGCACGCTCGGCGTCATTGGCCCCACGCGAATGGCCTATGACCGCGTGATCCCAATCGTCGATTTGACCGCGAAATTGCTGTCATCGGCAATGCAGCGTGAAATGGGCGAACCGTAATCCTTCTCAGTCAGAAGTTAGTCACATGCAGTCTTCACTCTCCACCGTCAGTCCCGCCCACGGTCGCTCGCCGCGCATTGGCATCCTGCTGACCAACCTCGGTACGCCAGACGCACCGACGGCTCCCGCGGTGCGCCGCTATCTGGCTCAATTTTTGAGTGATCGTCGTGTCGTAGAGATTCCACCCTTCGTTTGGAAACTCATCTTGCACGGCATCATCCTGCGCACGCGGCCCGCCAAAAGCGCAAAGAAATATGCGAGTGTCTGGATGGCTGAAGGCTCGCCGCTGCTCGTTTGGACCGAGCGTCAGGGTCAGTATTTGCGGGGTGCGTTGGGCGAGCGCGTGAAGGCAATGGGCCTGCCCGCCGATCTGGTGAAAGTGGAGGTTGGGATGCGTTACGGCAATCCGAGTATCGCCAGCGCGCTTGCCAAATTGAAAGCCGACAACTGCGACCGCATTCTCGTTTTGCCGATGTATCCGCAATACGCGGCCAGCACTACGGCGACAGCCTGTGACGCCGTGTTTGCCGCGCTAGCAAAAGATCGTACGATGCCAGCGCTGCGCACCATTAGCAGCTGGCATGACGATCCAAACTTTATCAAGGCGCTGGCCACGCGCATCAACGAGTACTGGATGAAGCATGGTCGGCCAGACAAGCTCGTAATGAGCTTCCACGGTGTACCAAAAGCGACCCTCATGAAGGGCGACATGTATCACTGCATGTGCCACAAAACCGCGCGACTGTTGGCGCAGGAGCTTGGGCTCACCGAGTCACAGTGGATGCTTACATTTCAGTCGCGTTTCGGGCGCGCGGAGTGGCTGCAACCCTACACCGACGCAACGCTCGCAGGACTCCCCGCGCAGGGCATTAAACGAGTGCATTTAGTCTGCCCCGGCTTCCCCGCTGATTGCCTCGAAACGCTCGAAGAAATCGCCATGGAAGGCAAAGAAATTTTCATGCATGCCGGTGGCGAGCAGTACGAATACATCTCCGCGCTGAACGATCATCCCGCATTGATTCTTGCGTTGACTGAACTTTCGTTGACGCACTTGCAGGGTTGGCTCAATCCGCCTCCCACCGCAGCCGCGCTGGCTGAGCAGGTGCGACGCGCCAAAGTGCTTGGAGCGCTCGACTGATGGATCGCCGTGCCACATTGCAGCGCATTGCGGCGATGGGTGTGCTTGTTAGCGTAGCGGGATGTGCGGAATTTGACAATGGCTATTCCCCCGCCGAGATGCCGCGCGCTGGACCCATTGCCTGGCCGGAAAATCGTCCAAAAACCGCGCTCGTACTAGGTAGTGGCGGTCCGCGCGGCTTCGCACACATTGGCGTGCTCAAGGTGCTCGAAGCTGCCGGTATCGAGCCCGCACTCGTGGTGGGATCGAGCGCCGGTGCGATTGCCGGCGCACTCTACGCCGCCAAAATCCCGGCATCGGAAATCGAGCGTCGAGCGCTCGATCTCGGCATCACCGAAATTGCCGATCCCTCGTTTATGCAACCTACGAAGTTCATCGGACGCGCGTTGCAAAACTATATCAACCGCGAGGTCGGCGAGCGCGCCATCGAAGCGCTGCCACGCAGGTTTTGTGCGGTCGCCGCCCGGGTGGGGACGCACGAATTGGTGCCATTCACTTTCGGCAACACCGGCGCCGCCGTTCGTGCATCGGCAGCGCTGCCGTCCATGTTTCGACCGACCTACATTGGCGGCGTCGCGTACGAGGATGGCGATTTGGTGTCGCCGGTGCCGATCCAGATCGCCCGTACATTGGGTGCGACCCGAATCGTTGCCGTTGATGTGTCGGCGTTTCTCGAAGACACCCCGGAGGGTGTGCCCGAGCGTTGGCGCACCCGTGATGCTGAACGCCGCACGACTATCGACAACGAGGCAAAAAGCGCTGATTTTTTGCTGCGCGTTCGTTTGCCTTATTACGCTGGCGCATCGCGCGAATATCGTGAAAATCTGATTCGACTCGCGGATGCTCAGACGCGTAGTGCGCTTGATCGGATCGCTACGGCTTTTCGAGAATAAACCGCTACTTCGCGCTCCAAATGCCTGCATCGCCCAGTGCAGACTTCGCGCCGTCCAAAAGCCACGCTTTCGCCTGGGCGTCGCCTTTGAGATACGCATCCAGAAATTTAAGCGTCACGGCGTTGGTTTTCTCGCGAATGACGCTTGCGGTGGTTGAGGTTGTGCTCAGATGATTTTCACCGGTAACGCGATTAAGCCAGGCCGCTTCACGCAGGTCGCCGCCGTTAAAGACCGAGTGATCGCCGCCTTCAAAAATAACGCGATACTTGTCGCCACTCATTTGTTCGTCGAATAGTGCGGCGCGTTTTTTTGGATTGCTTCCTGTGCTCATCACATCACTGTCAATGGTGCCCGTGACGCTCAGAAACGGTTTACTCATTTCGCCGTAACGTTCAGGCCAACTGCGCTTGACGCCTTGCACCGTCGGGCTGAAGGCAATAAACGCAGTGATGCGCGGGTCCGCCAGCGACTTGATCGGACCGGGGTAGCGTTCACCTGCCAGTGCCATGGTAGTGCGAGCCCCAAAGCTGTGGCCGGTCATTGCGATGCGCGCCAGATCGATCCGCTTGACCCATGCAGGCGCATCGACTTTCGCCTGTTGTCGCGCCAGCTCGTCCAGCACAAAGCGAACGTCATCGATCCGACCCAGCAGTTGCTCCGGCGTGGCGCCGCGCGACATACGCTGCTTGAGTGGTCCTTCGCCAGCCCCGCGCCAAAGCGAGTCGTCGCTACCCGGATGTTGCACATGAACAACGACGTAACTGTTGGCCGACCAATGCTCGCCCCACGCCTTGCCGCCCTCGCGCGACCCGCCCAGACCGTGCGAAAAGATCACCAGTGGCACTTTGTCCGTGCCATCGGGCACCCGGACTTTTAGCGGCAGCGTCCGATCGCGCCCACTGTCTCTCCATTCAATATCCAGCACCTGCGGCGCAGCGAGCGAGAGCGTTGACCAGAGCGCGGCGGCAACCGTCAGCAGAAGGGAGGCTAGATGTCGTTTCATAAGCACCAATGTATACCTGGCCGCGTTATTCGCAGCCACGCATAATGCAAGCAAAGGTAACGCCGGATCCGTTTCTCCGGCCATTGAAAATTCATGACGACAATCGCTGCACTTCATTCTCGTTTCGCTCAGGGGGACGACTCTCCCGTGGCGTTGACGGAGCGCCAAATCGCCCGCGTCAACGATCCGGCGGGCGAGGGCGCTCGCGCTTTCCTGCAGCTGGACCGCGCTGCGGTTCTTCGCTCGGCGGACGCATCCTGCCAGCGCTTTGCGTCAGGCGACATTCGGCCGCTGGAAGGCGTCACCCTATCGATCAAGGATTTGTATGACGTCAAGGGTGAAGTTACTGGGGCGGGTTCGACGGTGTTGCGCTCGCGCCCGGCGGCAATCGCCGACAGTCCAGCAGTTCAGCGGCTGCGCGAGGCTGGCGCGATCATTTTCGGTCGCAACAACATGGTCGAGTTCGCCTATTCGGGCATTGGCATCAATCCCCATTTCGGCACGCCCCGCAATGTCTGGGGGCGCTCGGGGGATGGTGGCGGACGCGTTCCCGGTGGATCGAGCAGCGGTGGCGGTGTCGCGGTGGCCGATGGCATGGCGACGGCAGCGCTGGGCTCCGACACGGGTGGCAGTGTGCGCCTGCCCGCCGCGCTGAACGGCGTGTGCGGGTTTAAACCAACGGCGGTACGGGTGCCCGTGGTCGGCGCAATTCCGCTGTCAGTCACGCATGATTCCGTTGGCCCCATCGCCAATTCGGTCGCCTGCTGCGCGCGCATTGATGCGGTGTTGGCGGGCGAGACTTATGAGTCAAAGCCACTGCGTTCACTCAAAGGCGTGCGCTTGCTCAAGCCCAATGCTGTGATCTGGCGCGAGCTCGACACGGAAGTGGAAACAGCCATCAATCTAGCGGTTGAAAAACTTCGTGCGGCGGGCGCCGAAATTGTTGAGACCAACGTGCCGGCGCTTGACGATTTGTTCAGCGGCAGCAGCGTGATCGCCGCTGAAGCGCTCGATTGGCACGCGGCGAACATCAACGTCAACGGCAAAGGCTACGATCCACGTGTCTGGCTGCGCATGCAGGCGGGCAGCGATGTGACCCGGGCACAGTATTCCGCCGCCATCGCCTATCGCAGGTTCTGTGTCGATCGCATGAATCTGGCACTCGCCGGATTCGATGCGGTGGTGAGTCCAACGGTCGCTTGCATTGCGCCCGCGATTGCGCCGCTGGTGGAAAGCGACGAACTTTTTTTCAAGACGAACGCCCGCATTTTGCGCAATACGGCGTGGGTGAATTTCATGGATGGCTGCGCGTTGACCCTGCCGTGTCACAAAAAGGGCGACGCGCCGGTCGGGTTGCAACTCACCGGATCACACGGCGCTGACCACGTAATCCTTGCGCTGGGACTGGCATGCGAGGCAGCGTTGGCCGTCGCGGATTGACATAGCTTATGCGCCAAAGCACGACAGTGCATGGGCTGGCGGATGCTTATGACACAAGTCGACAATTATCCATATTGACCTATAGCCCCGGCGCGGACGCCATTATGTGGAAAAGCTGTAGGTAAAAATCAGACTGCTGCCATGCCGCCAACACGCATCCCATCGACCGCGCCGACAGCAAGTAAACGGCTTTGCAGCGCTTTTCGGGCGCGATGAACGCGAACCCAAATGTTTTGTTCGGTAACGCCTAACCGTTTGGTGATCGACGCGGTGCTTTCCCCTTCAATTTCGCGCGCCATGAACACTTCGGCGACGCCTGAGGGCAGAGCGGCAACCGCTTCGTTGACATGATCGAGTAGCTGGGACAGTTCGGCGGCGCGCTGTGGGTCGCACGCGGCCTGTCCGGCAGAATCGCGCTCACGCAGCATTGGGTGATCTTCGGTGGGCTCCATCTGATCGCCATCGTCGCTTTCCATCGTGAGCGAGACGAAGCGATAACGGTCACGGTATGCGTCCATGATTTTGTGTTTGAGGATTCCGGTGAGCCAGCCCCGAAACAGCGAGCGACCGCCGAATGCCGATTTGCTGTCGACCGACTGAATGGCGGCCAGCAATGTGTCCTGCACCAGGTCGTCTGCGAGATCGGCGTCGCCCACTTTTTTCATTGCGAATTTGTAGAGGTAGTCGCGGTGGGTGGCGGCTTCCTTGGCCAGCGAATCCAGCGCGTTGACTTCCGACTTGCTGAGTTTCGCAGCTACGGCACAATCAGCGCTGGCGAGAAGCAAGTATTTGGTGTCGGATAAGTTCACGGTTGACTCCTGAAGAATGCGTGTTTCGATGGGATTAATTTTGTTTTCCCAGAATCGCGCTCTAATCGCGCCAACATATCGTTTTCATAACAATCGAAAAAAGTCGCTTTTTATGGTTTGTCAGGAAGTAGCTCGTCCGGGCGACCAGAAGGCATGGACATGTCGAACGTTTTAGTCATCGAAGACAACGCAGAAATCGCGCAGCTCATCCGTTTGCACATGGAGGATTTGGGCCATCACGCGGAATGCGTGCTGGACGGCAAAGCCGGGCTGGCGGCCGCGCAGGCGAAGCCATTCGACCTGATCGTGCTCGATCTGATGCTGCCCGGCATGAACGGGCTTGAGGTGTGCCGCGCGTTGCGCGCCGATCCCACGCATTACACGCCGATCCTGATGCTCACCGCCAAGGCGGGCGAAATTGATCGCGTCGTTGGCCTCGAAATGGGCGCGGACGATTACCTCGGCAAGCCATTTTCCATTCCCGAATTGCAGGCGCGTGCCAAAGCGCTGCTTCGTCGCGCCGAACGCATGGGTGCGCCAGCGCCAACACCCGCAAGCGATGCGCTGAAATTCGACGGTTTGACCATTGACCCGGTGCGTCGCGAAGTGAAACTTGCAGACAAGCCTGTCGCGCTGACGGCGAAGGAGTTCGATCTTCTACTCTTCTTCGCGCAAAATCCCGGTCGCGTCTACACACGCTCGCAACTCTTAAATGCGGTGTGGGCGACGACACTGGAGAGCTACGAACACAACGTCAACACCCACATCAATCGCCTGCGCGCCAAGATCGAGGCCGATCCCGCGCATCCACAGTATGTGCTGACGGTGCGTGGTGTGGGCTATCGCTTCACCGACCCTGCGTAACCTGATTTCTCTGAATTCATCGACGTGAAAGTGACCTTCAACAGTCTGCGCACGCGCATCGTTGCACTGGTCGTTGTGTTCTGTGTGTCGATTGGCCTGATCTTCGTGATGGCTGCGAATTTTGCGTATATGTCGTATTACGACGAGCTGCGACAGCGTCAGGGCCTCGCCTTTGCGAAAAACGTCGCGATGATGTATCCCGAACTCGGCAAGTTTGATTCGCTCAACCGCGAAGTGGTTGAGAACCAGTTCGAGCAGATGCTTCTGCTTGATCCAAGTAGCGCCATTTACTTGCTTGACAATGACGGTCGCGTGCAGGCGGGATACACCAAAGAGCGCTCGATTGGCAGCAAAAGCGTGTTGTCACTAGCCCCAATCAAGCGACTGCTTAGTGCGCCCGTCGGGCAAACCATCTACGGCGACGACCCTGACTTTCCAAACATGCAATGCCTTTTTGCCGCTGCTCCACTTAGTGGTCCTGCAGGTATGTCGGGTTACGTTTACGTGTTGATGAGATCACCGAAGCTGGATGCCAATCTCATCCTGATGTCGAGCTCGGCTAACCGAACCGCGCTGTACGTTGCGCTGGGCGCAACGCTCGCGAGCGCACTTTTAGTGCTGGCTGTGCTGTCGCTGATCACCCGCCCCCTGCGACGTTTAACCAACGCCGCAGATGCCGTGAGCGCAGGCGATGTTGAGAACGCGATTGAGGCGAGCCCGATGCCGTACGAATCGCGCAACGATGAAATCGGCCGCCTGTCGCGCGCCTTCCGCGCAATGGTGATGCGGCTGCGAGAACAGGTGCAGCGCGTGCGCAAGATGGATGCCACGCGACGGGAATGGGTCGCCAGCATTTCTCACGATCTGCGCACGCCGCTCACCTCGCTCATGGGCCACCTGGAAACAGTGCAACTGCGTGGCGATCAAATGACGGACGCCGAGCGCGAACGCTTCCTCGAAGTCGCGATGCAAAACGCGAAACATCTGGATCGCCTGTCGGCATCGCTGTTTGATTTTGCGCGACTGGACAGTGATGAAGTGCCCGTAGACAAGGCACCCGCGCATGTGGGCGAACTGCTGGACGATCTGGTCGCCCGATTCTCGTCCGCAGGGCAATCGCGCAATATCAATTTCGTCGTTGACTATGCTGAGGGTCTGCCGATGGTGGAGATTGACGCGGCGCTCATCGAGCGCGCCTTGGCAAATCTGATCGACAACGCGATTCGCTACACGCCGGATGGCGGCGTGGTGACATTGTCGGCAAAGGCAGAGGTAGATGGCGTAGCGCTTCTGGTGGCCGACTCAGGCGCAGGCATTGCGACCGCCGACGTGCCACATGTCTTTGAGCGATTCTTTCAGGGCAGCCGCCACCGCGAAGGGCGCGGACATGCCGGATTGGGCCTCGCTATCGTGCAGCGCGTTGCGCAGCTGCACGGCGGCACTGTGCAGGCCGGCAATCAGGACAGCGGCGGCGCGGTGTTCACGATGTGGTTGCCCACGAACGTTGAGTCACCGCCCGTCACCAGTTCGGTTGGCTGATCACGCTTTTTTCAAATGCTTAGCTAAAAACTTCTCCATCGCCTCATAGAACTCGAACTGGTTTTCCTGATTTCGGAATCCGTGGCCTTCGTTGTCTTTCACCATGTAGTCAACTTCGACACCACGTTTTTTCAGCGCTGCAACCATTTGATCGCTCTCCGCTTTGGCTACCCGAGGATCCTTCGCGCCCTGGGCGACGAATAGCGGCGTTTTGATCTTGTCGGCGTTAAGCGCAGGAGAGGTGGCTTCAAACTGCACCTGGTCCTTCAAGTCATCGCCGACCATTTCCTTCATCATTTCTGCGAACGGTTTCCAGTATGGCGGGATGGATTTCAGGAACGTAAACAGGTTCGCCACACCCACGTAGTCCACGGCCGCAGCATACAAGTCCGGCGTTTTGGTGATGCCGGCCAGGGTTGCGTAGCCGCCATAACTTGCGCCATAAATCGCGATGCGTTTGGGGTCGGCAATGCCCTCCTTCACGAGCCAGTTGACGCCGTCTGTGATGTCGTCCTGCATGGTCAGGCCCCATTGTTTGAATGACGCTTCCCAGAACTTGCGTCCATAGCCGGTCGAGCCACGAAAGTTCATCTGGAACACGGCATAACCACGATTGGCGAGGAACTGAATTTCCGGGTTGTAACCCCAGCTGTCGCGTGCCCACGGGCCACCGTGCGGATTGACGATCACCGGAAGATTTTTCGCGACGATGCCTTTCGGCAGCGTCAAGTAGCCGCGAATGGTCAGACCATCGCGCGAGGTATAGCTCACAGGTTTCATCTCGGCCATGTCGGCCTCAGCGATGGCCGGATTGATGTCGGCTAACTTGGTAAGTTTGTCGGCCTTGACGTCGTACACATAGCGTGCGCCCGGCGTGCGATCATTGATGGCAGCGACGATCAAAGTCTGTTCGTCTTTGGTGGCGCTTTGTACACCCAGCTCGTAGGCGGGTAGTTTGGCTTTCAACGCCTGGTAGACGCGCTCGGATTCCTTGTCGAAGAACACCGGTTCGGCCTTCTCGAAATTCACGACCGTCTGCGTGATTGTTTTACGAGCGCGAGACCAGCTCAGCGAGTCGACATCAACGTTCGCGTTTTCGTAGATTAGCTTGCCTTCCTTCGCCGTCTTCGGGTCAAACTCGAATAGCGCGGACTTGTCGCGACCGCGATTGGACGCGACGTACATCTGTTTGTTGTCGGCGGTGAACGCGGCGATGTTCACGTTTTCTCGAAACGTCGTGGTCAAAATCGACTTGAACTCATCGCTCTCCGTCTCGCGGTAGAACAATGATGTGTTGACGCCATCGGCCGAAATCGCCACCCGAATTTTGCCCGCATGATCAGTCTCCCAGCGAGTGAAATTCCCCGGATTTTCGGCGACGAGTTTTTCCTCACCGGTCTTGATGTTGACGCGGTAGACGTCGAATATCTCCTTCTTGCGCTTGTTATGCATTACCAGTACGTGGTCGTCGTCATCCGGCAGCGCGTCAAGAATGATGGCGCGGGTGTTGTCATGCGGCGTTAAGTCTTTGACGACGCCGGTCGTGATGTCGGCGGTGACGACGTGGGTGTTCTCGTCACCACCAAAATCTTTGGTGAAGAGCACATGTTGCGGTCCCTTGAAAAAGTAGTTCGGAATGTCCCGGGCCGTCTCGGCAGTGACGCGCTTGATGCCGTCCTTCGTGCCAATCTTGTCGATCGGTTGCACGAAGATGTTCATACGCGATTCGTACGGCTGCATGAAGCCGAGGTGCTTGCCATCGGGCGATAAGCGGAAATAGGCCTGTTCCGGGTTTTTGAAAAAATCGCGTAGCGGATACTGTTTTGCGGGTTGTGCGTGCGCCGTGACGGCACACCCAGCAATGAGGCTTGCGCCGGTGAGCGCGGACAGCCAACGGGTGAATTTCATGAAATCAACCTTTATGAATTTGAAACAATCGCAAATTTAGGACATCAGCATCCGTGTCTCCACACGGCTGCGATGAATTGGCGGGAACAGGGGACGAGATGCGTTGACACGCTGTAATGCCTAACTTCGTGTGAGGCAGCTTACAGCTGAAATGACCATTGCATGGGGGCTGGGCTTCAACTTTTCTGATTATCGACTTAACACGTTTTCAGTGCTCAGCCCCATTAAAATAAGCGTTTCAGCAAAAAGCTGACGAAATTTTCATACCCTTCCTTGAAATAGGGGAACGCACCCTTAAATACTCGCTAACACATTGTTTTAGCAAGCGCTTTTAAGAAAAATATGGCTACGCCTGACGAACACAATAATCCCGCTCCCGAAATGTCTGTCGACCCACGCGACGCCTTCACGCTCGACCCGCCCGAAACGGATCCGTGGCTGAACGACGAACAAAAGTACGCGGCAGCTCAAAACGAAATCGCAGCGCTCAAAGAGCAGCTTAAAGATCAGCAATTGCGCTCACTCGCCGAGCAGGAAAACCTGCGCAAGCGCAACGCTCAAGAAGCGCAATTAGCGCGTGAATTCGCGGCAAAAGACTTTGCGTTTTCGCTGCTCGCGGTGAAAGATACGCTGGAAATGGTGCTCAAGGACGAGCAGAGCAACACGCAGCAAATCAAGATGGGCGTCGAGATGACCCTGAAGAACCTGGCGAATGCGTTTGAACGCGCCAAGGTGAAAGAGGTCAAGGCCGAAAAGGCCAAGTTCGACCCGAACGTGCACCAGGCGATGTCGCAAATCGAGTCAACGGAAGCACCGGGTACCGTGCTGCAAGTCTTTCAAAAGGGCTACACCATGGCTGATCGCGTGCTGCGTCCGGCGATGGTTGCGGTCGCTAAAGCGCCGGACGTTGATTCAGGTCAAACGCCGACAGCAACATCCTAACCACCCGTTGAACTGCGGGCTTAGCCCCCAAACATATCTGTCATCGTAAGGTGAGCACCCCGTGCCCACGCTAACAAAAATAAAAGGAAATCAATCATGAGCAAAATTATTGGTATCGATCTGGGCACGACCAACTCGTGCGTGGCAGTCATTGAGGGCGGCGTCGCTAAAGTCATCGAAAACAGCGAAGGTGCTCGCACCACGCCGTCCACCGTCGCCTACATGGAAGACGGTGAAATCACCGTCGGCGCGCCTGCCAAGCGTCAGGCCGTCACCAACCCGAAAGCCACGATCTACGCGGTCAAACGCCTGATCGGCCGTCGCTTCGAAGAAAAAGAAGTGCAGAAAGACATCGCTCTGATGCCCTACGCCATCGTCAAAAATGACAACGGCGATGCTTGGGTCGAAGTTCGCGGCAAAAAGCTTTCGCCACCAGCCGTATCCGCAGAAATTCTGCGCAAAATGAAAAAGACGGCTGAGGATTACCTCGGCCACGAAGTTACCGAGGCCGTGATCACGGTGCCCGCATACTTCAACGACAGCCAGCGACAGGCAACCAAAGATGCTGGTCGCATCGCGGGCCTCGAAGTCAAACGCATCATCAATGAACCGACCGCAGCCGCGCTCGCTTTCGGTATCGACAAAGTCAAAAAAGACGGCAAATTTGCTGTGTATGACTTGGGCGGCGGCACGTTCGACATTTCGATCATTGAGATTGCCGACGTTGACGGAGAAAAGCAGTTTGAAGTGCTCGCGACCAACGGCGACACCTTCTTGGGTGGCGAAGATTTCGACCAGTTGCTGGTGGATTACCTCTGTGACGAATTCAAAAAGCAGAGCGGCATTGACCTGACCAAAGACCCGATTGCATTGCAACGGATCAAGGCTGCCGCTGAGCGCGCGAAGATCGAATTGTCGTCCTCGCAGCAAAGCGAAATCAACGAGCCGTACATCGCGATGGATGCGACCGGCCCGAAACATCTGGCGCTCAAAGTCACGCGTTCCAAGCTTGAGTCGCTGGTAGAAACGCTGATCAACAAAACGATCGAGCCGTGCAAAGTCGCGTTGAAAGACGCAGGACTCACTGTCGACAAAATCGACGACGTGATTCTGGTTGGCGGTCAAACGCGTATGCCAAAAGTGATCGAAGCGGTGAAAGCCTTCTTCGGCAAAGAGCCACGTAAAGACGTGAACCCGGACGAGGCCGTGGCCGTCGGTGCCGCGATTCAGGGTAGCGTGCTCTCAGGTGATCGCACCGACGTGTTGCTGCTCGACGTGACGCCACTGTCGCTTGGCATCGAAACGCTCGGCGGCGTGATGACCAAACTCATCAAAAAGAACACTACGATTCCAACCAAGGCATCGCAAGTGTTCTCGACCGCTGACGACAATCAGTCCGCCGTGACCATTCACGTGCTGCAAGGCGAGCGCGAAGTGTCCGCAGGCAACAAGAGCCTTGGCCAGTTCAACCTCGAAGGCATCCCGCCGTCGATGCGCGGTCAGCCGCAAATCGAAGTGCAGTTTGATATTGACGCCAACGGCATCCTGCATGTCAGCGCCAAAGACAAAGGCACCGGCAAGGAAAACAAGATCACCATCAAGGCGAACTCCGGTTTGAGCGAGGACGAAATCCAGCGCATGGTGAATGACGCCAAAGCCAATGAGGCCGAGGACAAAAAACGTCTGGAAGAAGTGCAGTCAAGAAACAACCTCGATACGCTCGCGCACAGCGTGAAGAAATCGCTGACTGAGTACGGCGACAAGATCGACGCCGCAGAAAAGGCAAGCATCGAAACTGCGCTCAAGGAAGCCGAAGAACTGCTGAAAGATCAAGCCGCAACCAAAGAAGCGCTCGACGCCAAGCTCGAATCGTTGTCCACTGTTTCGCAGAAACTGGGCGAGAAGATGTACGCGGCGGCGCAAGCTGAACAAGCGGCAGCGGGCGCTGCGACCGGTGGTGGTGGCGAATCCGCTGGTGCTGCAGGTGGCGGCGGCAAACCAGGCGACGACGCCAAAGTCGTCGACGCGGACTTCACTGAGGTGAAAGACGACAAGAAAGCTAGCTAATCAGAATCGGGCTCCTTCGGGAGCCCGAGTTTTTTAAGGGAAGGTAATGACCTTACAGGTCGGAAACGCCCGCCCGACAGGTACGTACGCCGTCGAACTACTTCTCCTCAATTACCGTCGTCGCACCGTTGGTCTTGACTGAAGCAATGCCGTTTTCCATCGCGCTGGTTCCAGAATACATTTCACTTTTGCCAATGGTCTGACTGTTACCGGCTTTGAGCACGAAATACGGGCTGTCGTCTTTTGCAACCTTGCGCTCGAAGCGCTCGTCTTTCTGCGAATTCTCCTGGCACGATTTGATCCCGTTGAGCGCGCCGCTTTTCTCTTTGTAGCTCTCGCTCGTGAGAATCACCTGATGATTCCCGGCCAGCAGGTTGAACATGAATTGCCCGCTTGCGCCAGCCTTGACGACATACTTTCCAGCCATGATTTTTCCTTTTGAAGGGGATGAAGATCCGGAGGCGATGATGAACCTATTTCAGATAAAAGCCAATCCCCCTGCTGGGATAGACCATGGAGAGGCCGTTCCATTCGTGTTCGGCGAGGCTGATTCATCTCAGTCGTAATCGCCTCGCGACTCGGGTGTCCAGTGCCCGTTTGACCGCTTCGACCACGATATATGCTGTGATGAGTGCTGGAAAGCCCCCTGCTATCGGTACGTTACTGAAACTTGACCATCACCGACGTATCGAAATGGTGTGCCTTGGTACTATCGCTGGCAATACGCCCATCAACGAAAAGGACTTGCCATGCGCTCTGATCTATTGCCCCACGCACTCAACCGCGAATTCCCCGAACTGGCCGCAGCGGTGGCTCATTTGAAGGAAAGTGATTTGCACTTTGCCAATTTGCTCAAAAAGCATGACGCGATTGACGATCAAATCACTGCCGACGAAACCGGGGCTGCGCCGATGGGCGACGTCGAACTCGAAGACTTGAAGAAACAGCGCCTGCATCTGAAGGACGAGCTGTACCGAATGGCGTCCGCGGCCAAGCAGTAGTCCACTGCGTTCGCGCTGACGTGATTTGCGCGACGATTACGTCCTAGGCTCAAGAGCCCTCGCTATGTTCAGCGGGCATAGGGGTATTTCTCGTGATGCCACGTTTAGCTTTGCTGCTGTTTTTTGCCGCTTCGTTTCCCATCGCAGCAGTCACGCCGTTGACGATAACTGCAGGAGTTGCTGGCAACAGCGGACGCACAGGCGACCAATACGCCTGGACCGATGCGAGCGGACGACCGCGCAGCGCCGTTCTTGCGCGTAACGCCATCCCCGGCGGTGGCATGCTGGACCGCTATGTGTATCAACTCGCCACGACGGCTGTTCGCACGGTCAATGCGCTTTCGGGCGGTGCCGGTGGATTCGGCTATGTTGTTTCGCATTTGCCGTACGTGAACAATTGCGCGGCAACCCCGGATGAGCAGTATTGCGAATCGATTCGCGTGATTGGCGACGACAGCCCACTCGGCCTCGGCTTTACCGGCACCTATAGCGTGAAGTTTGCGGGCGCACATCACGCCATTCACGAATTCAAAACGACCTATCCGCGCTTCACGGGACCTCATCCCGTCGGGCCAAAATTCGTGCGCTATAACGTGCCGGTGACGATTCAATGGCTGTTTGTGAACGGCACCGATCATCCGCTGTGGTCGGTGACGTGGGACTGGTCGGCGGTGCCTGCATTCGTTCCCCTGGCGCAACAAATTGAGGGCGATTCGCGAGGTCCGTACGGCGAGATGGATTTTGATGGCATCAACGGCAGTGGCAATGTGATCGGCGGTGTGGCGTGGGCGATTAACCATCAGCGCTTCATCACGACGACCGCGCCGTTTACTCTCAATGGCAACTGGACCTGGAACACGGTTGGCGCAGCGGCGGTCCCGTACAACATGCTCTGGATTCACAACGCCAACGCACAAATGGGCATCGTGCAGACGAGTCTGCTCGCTACCCACGACGCGGGCAACGCAGGCTATCTCGCGAACATTCAGGGTCAGACGAGCGCGATCGTTACCCCTTGCGCCGGCTACGAACCGCACAAAATGCTCTGCACCTGGAACTGGCCTTACCAGAGTATCGAAAATAATTTCTACAACAACGTGGGCGCGGTGGACGGCAACCTCACCACCAGCGGTCGCCGCTTCGCATGGGGCGTGAAGTTGGGCGCGATTGGTCGCGACAGCTATTCAAACTATGTGGGCAATACAGTCACGCAGCCGCAGTTCAAGAGTTACAGCGCCTTTGTGGTGCTCGGTGAACACAACCCCGGCGCGTCCGTCGATCCGACGATGGCGCAGGTGCGCGTGCAGGAGAATATTTTGAAGACTACCTCGCCGGTCACGATGACGGCAAGTGTCGGCACGGTTGCGACGAGCGGCATTGCCGGCATCGGCCGCGTCGATGTGCAGACTTACAGTCGGCCTGGATACAACCCCGTGTATGCGACGTGGGAGGTCACGGCTGCGAGCAATGCTGCGACCGTGAACTGGTCAACATCGGGCGTTGATACGTTGAAAAACCCAGTGCTGCGGTTGCGCGGCTACACCAGCGCTGCCGTACCGGCTTCAGTCGTGTTCAACGGGACCAGTCTGGTAGCCGGTACCGATGTGTTGATGAGCGTTGATAGCGCCAACAGTGTGTTGTGGCTCACGCTATTGCGAACGGTGTCCGGTGCCAGCAACTCGCTTGCAATTGGAGCAACGGTAGTGCCAGCGCCCTGTCGAATGGACATTGACGGCGACGGCCAAATCTTACCGACGACCGACGGCTTGATCCTCATGAGGGTAATGCTCGGACTGACGGGAACCGCGGTTAGTAACGCAGCCATGGTGGGTTCACCGCGAAGCACCTGGGCTGATATCAAGGCGTACTTGAATGACAGTTGTGCGATGGGTTTGCCGTGAGCGTCTGAGCTTGGCGCGTCTACGTGCGTCCCTTGCAAAAAAACGGGGCTTGCGCCCCGTTTTTAATTCTTCTTGCTGGTTTGGCCAGCTTCAGAATTTCAAAGTCAACTGCGCGTCTCGCGCAAGGCTACATCCGACGCTTGCCGCGAAGACGCATCGCACCGAACCCCATCAGCAGTAGCGCGATGAACCACAATGCTTGCGAAGATACGGTCGGGATCGGCGGCAACGCTTCGGCTATGAAGACCGTCGGGTTCGCTGCGCCTGCCACGGCCGGATCATCGCTTACACCGGTGCTCTCGTTGCTGCCATTGAGATCAGAATCGTAGGTGTAAGTTGCCTGGTTGCTTACTGCACTTCCAGCGGCGACTGCGTTGATCTGCGCGACAATCGTAATGGTCACTGACCCGCCCGCAGCAACGCTACCGTTCCATGTGACCGTTCTACTCGGAATCAGTGCAACGGCAGTGCCTGACGTGGCAGCGGCGCTGACGAGCGTAAGTCCTATTGGTAGCACATCAGTCAGCTCGTTTCCGGCGTTGTCGGTCGTGGCTGCGTTGCCCGTGTTGGCGAGGGTGATCGTGTAAGTTACTGCGCTGTTCACGCGGTATGGACCAGCTGTCACCGTTTTAGTCGCTGCGAGCGCGGCATAGTTCACCGTGAATACAGTTGGATTGGCAGGGCCAGCCACCGAGGTGTCATCGGTCAGCACCGTAGTTTCGTTGCTGCCGTTCAGGTCAGCGTCGTAGACCAACGTACCCTGATTGCTAATCACCGTGCCTTGCGTCCCACCATTAACGGTAGCCGTGATGGTGATGGTGACGCTGCCTGCGGCCGGAACGCTTCCGTTCCAAGTGGCCATATTGCCTGACGTCGCGGCCGTTCCGCTAGTGGCAGTGGCGCTTACCAATGTCAGACCCGAAGGCAATACATCCGTAAACTCGTTGCCAGCATTGTCGGGACTAGCCGTGTTGCCAGTGTTGGTGAGGACCACCGTATAGGTCACGGTGCTGCCAACGGCATGAGGTCCTGCGTTGACTGCTTTGGTGGCGGTCAGGCTCGCATTGCCAACAACGAAGCTTGTCGCATCGGCCGTCCCCGGCAAACCGGGATCGTCAGTTTGGGCAGAGCCCCCATTCGTGCCGTTGCCAGCCGAATCGAACGCAACCGTGCCCTGGTTGCTGATGGTCATGCCCTTTGTGCCAGCATTGACAGTTGCGTTGATGGTGATGGTCACGGTACCGCCGAGAGGGGCTAGCGTGCCATTCCAGGTGGCGGTGTTACCCGCACTTACAGCAGTTCCGCTAGTAGCGCTGGTGCTCACGAGCGTCAACCCCGCAGGCAAAACGTCGGTGAATTCATTGCCGGCGTTGTCCGCTTGATTTCCGGTGCCCG
>JBDSYI010000145.1:0-3809 GCA_039925745.1 Casimicrobium sp.
GGATCCGACCAGAACAAAGACAAGAAATACGACGAACCGCCAGAATTCACGACGTTGTAGTTTTGTACTGACGGCGCGGTTTGGAACGAATGCACTTCATACGGCGTGCCAACGCCGGGGACGATAAATGCGCCTCCGTTGGCAAAGTCACCCACCCATGTTCCCGAGGTGCCGTCTGTCTTGTTGCCCGAGTTTCCCGCCGAGGCGAAATAAATCGTGCCAGCCGCCGCCACCGTGTTAACTGCGCGGGCGATTACGGAGTCCTGAAATGGCAGCTCGCCGCCGAAACGAATGTCGTCCACCATGACGTCGCACTTGTACGAGTTGTATAGACCCAGGATGTTCTGCGCGAACGCGGCTTCGCTTTGACCAGACGTCGAGAAGTACAGCTTGGCGCCCGGCGCAATGTCGTTCACGATCTCCAGCATCGCGAGGCCTTCATTGCTGCCCGTGCCTTCCTGTCCTGGCAGCACGGTGACCTGACCTGCCGACAGGTTGCCATTGGCTACCGAGTTGGCGATTCCGGCTGCCGTCGCACTGTCGGAAATAACGCAAACCTTCATTCCGCCGAGATACGGTGCGTACGTCGTACGCGCCAGATCGGCCGCATGCGCCTTGTCGCCCTCAGAATTGACGCTACCGGTGTCCAGCTCTCGTATCGGCGCATTTGCGATGAACCTCACCTCGTCCATTTCAGCGAGCGCTTCAACTTGACTGATCGGAAGCGCCGCATGGATCGCGTTGAACTGAGGGATATTGGTGATGATCTGTCCACCCAGCGCAACAATGGCCGCTTCGACGCTGGCATTTGCCTTGGCAATCGGGTTGGTCCGAATATCTACCTCAACCAGTTGGCCCTTGCCGTTGTCAACAAAACGCAGATTAAGCTCAAGCGCGGGCACGCCGGGAGCCACTTCGCGCTGCGACGCCATGCGCGCCCCGTACAAAAGCTGCGAATCGACTTTTTGCTGAGCCTTGGTCCGCTGCTCCTTGTCGGCTAGCAACGCCACTATCTGCGACGTCGCTGACGCGGAGACACCGTCGATGTAGGGTAGGGTGCCTGGTTGGCCGATAGCGTTCTGCGCAAACGCAATCAAAAGCACGCCGACAATTGCGGAGAGAATCTGGCGGCGGGGAGCTCGCGTGGCAGTGGATAGGTCCATGGCGGTCGGAAGAAAAGGATAGGAAGGATTTATCTTACCTGCGCTTTCGCGACTGCGCGAGGTTTTTTGCACGATTTTCAGGCAATTTCGCGGCCGCTTTGAGAATCGCCTTCTTAGCGATTCAATGGTTAGTATTCCGCAGGGGTGCGGTCGTTTCTTGTGCGGAAGTCCTGCATCTCGACCTCCTGCGCAAGACGGTCCGGCACAAAGTGCGAGACAATACGCACATGCACACTTTGCTCCTCACCCTCTGCGTCACCAAGACGCTTGCCCGGCAAACGCGGCACTATCGAATTAGCGGCTGATCTTCCGACGCGCGCTTTGGCGCGCGAGCGCCCGCCGTCGCACAGCGACTCTTCGTTGCAACCGAAGACACTGGCTCCCAGCACTAAACGTGTCAAGGACGACGAACTAAATCCCGATTGCCGCCTGAAACAAAACATCAATGGAAAACAAGCCCACCAGCCCGGACGCCCAATCCACTAAAGCCACCCTGAATCTACCCGACACCCCGTTTCCGATGCGCGGCAACATGGCGGTGCGCGAGCCAAAATGGGTCGCGGAATGGACCGAGAAGAAGCTTTATCACGCCATCCGCCGGGTTGCCGCTGGCCGTCCGAAGTGGCTACTGCACGATGGACCGCCGTACGCCAACAACGACATCCACGTTGGCCACGCCGTCAACAAGATTCTCAAAGACATCGTCATCAAATCCAAGCTGATGGCGGGCTTTGATGCGCCGTATGTGCCGGGCTGGGATTGTCACGGCATGCCGATCGAAATACAGATCGAGAAGAAATTCGGCAAAGGTTTGCCACCGCAAGAAGTGCAGTCGAAAAGCCGCGCTTATGCCACTGAGCAGATCGAGAAGCAGAAAAAAGATTTCATGCGCCTCGGAGTGCTCGGCGAGTGGGAGAACCCCTACACCACAATGAATCCGCGCAACGAAGCGGACGAAATCCGCGCGCTGCGAAAGATCTACGACGCGGGCTATGTGTTCCGTGGCTTGAAGCCGGTGAACTGGTGCTTCGACTGCGGCTCGGCGTTGGCTGAAGCTGAGGTTGAATATCAGGACAAGGTTGATACCGCAGTCGATGTGGGTTTCGCCTTTGCCGAAACGGACAAATTAGCCAAAGCGTTTGGCCTGCCGAAATTGCCGCATGATCACGGTTATCTCGTCATATGGACGACGACGCCGTGGACGCTGCCCGCCAACCAGGCGCTGAACCTGCATCCTGAGTTCGAATACGCGCTGGTCGAAACGACCGATGCGGCGCGGCCCCTGCTGATTCTCGCGAAAGAGCGCGTTGAGACGTGCCTCGCGTCGTGGGGCATGCAGGGCAAAGTGATCGGGACTTGCTCCGGGCAGGCGCTAGATCATGTCAATTTCAAGCATCCTTTTTATGACCGTTTGAGCCCGGTGTATCTCGGCGAATACGTCACGCTCGACACCGGCACCGGCATCGTGCATTCGTCACCCGCTTACGGCATCGAAGACTTTATGTCGTGCCGTGATAATGGGCTGAAAGACACCGACGTGCTGACACCGGTAATGGGCGACGGCAAATATGCGGAGTCGCTGCCCGAGTTCGGCGGGCTAATGATCTGGGACGCCAACCCCAAGATCGTTGATCACATGCGCGAGAAGGGCTCGCTTTTCAAAGCCGAGAAGTTCACGCACAGCTACATGCATTGCTGGCGGCATCGCACGCCCATCATCTATCGCGCGACGAACCAATGGTTTGCCGGGATGGACATCGCGCCAAAATCGGGTGGTGAATCATTGCGCAAAACCGCTTTAGCCGCCATCGACGCGACGCAATTTTTCCCCGCCTGGGGCAAAGCGCGTCTGCACGCCATGATCGCCAATCGCCCGGACTGGACGCTCTCCCGCCAGCGGCAATGGGGCGTGCCGATGGCGTTCTTCGTGAATCGCGAAACGGGCGCGCTGCATCCGCGCACTGGCGAGCTTTTGGAAGCAGTTGCGAAGCGCGTAGAGCAGGGCGGTATCGAGGCGTGGCAAACGCTGACCGTCGAAGATTTTCTCGGCGACGAGGCCAAGGATTACGTCAAGAATCCGGACACGCTCGATGTGTGGTTCGACTCTGGCACTACACACGAGACGGTGCTGCGCGGCTCGCATGCAGCGCAGCTCAAGTTCCCGGCTGACATGTACCTTGAAGGCTCGGATCAGCATCGCGGCTGGTTCCATTCGTCGTTGTTGACGAGCTGCATGATCAACGGTCGTGCGCCGTATGACCAACTGCTGACGCACGGATTTGTCGTCGATCAGAACGGCCGCAAGATGAGCAAATCGCTCGGTAACGTCGTGTCGCCGCAAAAGGTGTGCGACTCGCTGGGCGCGGACATCCTGCGTTTGTGGGTTGCCGCGACCGACTATTCAGGCGAGCTCGCGCTGTCCGACGAAATCCTCAAGCGCGTGACCGAAACATATCGCCGCATCCGCAACACGCTTCGCTTTTTGCTCGCGAATACAGCTGATTTTGATGCGTCAAAAGATCTGGTGCCGCTTGAAGAAATGAGCGAGATTGATCGTTACGCAATCGCTATGACACTCCAGATGGCCAAGAACGTCACTGACGCCTACGAGCGTTATGAATTTCATCTCGTGATGCAGGCCATTCA
>JBDSYI010000146.1:0-5702 GCA_039925745.1 Casimicrobium sp.
GTCGCGACTGGTGAAATCGACCTCGTCAGTGTTGAAATTGAAACGCGCCCAAAAGAGCAACGACCACGCGGCCGCAGCCGCTGCGAGGTCAAATAGCAGCGCGAGAAAAGCGCGCGGATTAATCAGCAAATTAGGGCGTTTACGTAACGTCCATTCCGTCACAGCCACGTACGTCAGCGCATAGAGCGCCACGACGACCAACCCTATCCAACTCTGATCACGGCGGAGGATATAGGCGAGCGCACTCGACAGCAGGTTCCAGCCTACGATCCACATTAGAACGCCCCGGTGACCTAACCCAGCCAGCACCAGTCGTTGGTACAGGTGATCGCGGTGCGGTTGCAACGGGTTATTACCGGCAAGCGTGCGACGAAGCAAGGTATAGGTGGCGTCTGCCCAAAACGGAACGAATACGGCGAGGGGAATGGCTGCTGTCCAGGTATCCGTCGTCACGCCATAAAAACTCAAGGCTGCCAGTGCAAGGCCCAACACGGTTGAGCCACCATCGCCCATGAAAATTCGTGCGGGTGGCGTGTTAAAAATTAGAAATCCTGATGCAGCCGCAGCGATCAGGAGTGCCGCTTGCGCTAGAAAACCGTGCTGATCACTCGGTGAAGCAAGCAGCGCGAGAGTCGCTAGTGTTACGCCGCCAATGACCGCAGTAGCGGCAGCAACGCCGTCCGATCCGTCCATAAAATTAAAGAGATTTATGGCCCAAATCAACGCGAATAGGCTAAAAATAGCCGCAATTGGGTGAAGTTGACTGCCAACAAATACAATCAGGGCGGAAGCAATCGCTTGAACCGCCAAGCGGGACCACGGGGGACTCCCGTGCCAATCGTCCCAGGCCGATATGGCCCACACCATCGCGATCGCGGCGACAAAATTGAACGGAGCGCCGATGCAGACCCAGCCAAACAGCAGAGCTGCAGCGATGCCGAGACCGCCGCCTCGAGGAATGGGATTTCTATGAAGCGAGCGCTCACTTGAGTGGTTGACGGGGCTCACCAAATAGCCGCGCAACATGGCCTGACACGTCACGACACTGAGCGCGAAGCAAAGGCCACAAATCAGCCACCAAGTTGTCATAAGTTTCGTTTCATTTCAATGAGTTAGCGCAAAAAATATAGTTGCGCCATGTAGCACAGGTGCGCCAGGCACCGCGCATGCCCGTGTTGCAATTTGACAACATCCAGAGGCCTTCACAAAGCGTGTCAAAGGCGAATAACGTTGGACGAATGGCCGGTATTTGGCAGAATTAAAGCAGCTTCCGAGATTACGTTGGAAGAAAAATTGTTGGCACGCATCCCCGGGGTCGGGGAAAGGTGTCAGACGTTAAATACTGAGGAGAGACTGTTATGAACAAAAAACTCGTTGCCCTAGCACTGAGTGCGGTTGCCGCTGGTGTCGCTTCGGCGCAAACCGCAAACGTTACGCTTTACGGCATTGTCGATACGTATATTTCATCGCAGCGCATTGGCGGCGGTGGTTCTGGTGCCACTGCGGTTTCTGCAAAAAGCACGACGATGGTCACTGGTGGTGGTTTGTCCGGATCGCGTTGGGGCCTGCGCGGCTCTGAGTCGCTCGGCGGTGGCATGAATGCCATCTTCACACTCGAAGGCGGTTTCGCTAGCGATAACGGCGCGTTGGGTCAAGGCGGACTGATCTTTGGTCGTCGCGCATTCGTTGGCCTCAATGGTGGATTCGGTACCATCCAAATTGGTCGCGATTATTCGCCAAACTTCTTTGTGGCTTGCAACAGCGATGACACGTTCGGCGGCTGCCTGACGGGTTTCTCTGCTGTCGCAAACATGGGCGGTTTCTACGCAAACACGTTGCGTCAAAACAATCAGATCAAATACAACACGCCAAACATGGGCGGCATCACGGGTTCGCTCGCATGGTCGATGGGTGAAGTTGCTGGCACATCCAGTGGCTCGCGTACGCTCGGCGGCAACCTCGAATACAAAAACGGCCCAATCTACGTTGGCGTCGGTTTCAGCGATCAGAAGAACGCGACGGCTACGGGATCGAACAAGCAGTTCATCCTGGGTGCTACGTATAACTTCGGCGTCGCTTACGCTGGCCTGACCTACATGGAGAACAAAGACGTCGCCGGCAACAAAACTAAGCCACTGGTCGGTAGCGTTACCGTTCCGTTCGGTGCGGCACGCATTGGTCTGCAATTGGCGCAAAACAAATCTGGCGGCGCTAAAGCCACCAGCTTCGGTCTGCTCGGCGAGTACGACCTCTCCAAGCGCACAGAGCTTTACGGTGCCTATGTCCAGTGTAAGAACAAAGGCCTCAACTGTTCGGCTGACGGCAACGTAGCTAACTCGACGGCCACGCTGAACGGCCAGTCAGCCAGCGTATTTGCCTTGGGTGTCAAGCACAAGTTTTAATAGCACTTTGTGATTGCGGTCCGGAGTGCACGTAAACGGTAGAAATGCCGCTACGCCATTCCGCTCCGCTCGCTTAAGTCTTCAAAATCCCAAAAGGTCAAATATGAAATTCACTAAGACAGCTCTAGCAGTTGCCGCAATCGTGGGTTCGGTTGCCGCCTCAGCGCAGACAGCAAACGTTACGCTTTACGGCTACATCAATACGTCGATCGAATCCAATCGCGGATCGCAAGGCACCAATTCTGTTGGTAAAACCCCCACCAGCGCCACCGTCAATCGCATGACAGCAAACTCTTCGCGTTTCGGCTTTCGCGGTCGTGAAGAGCTTGGCGGCGGTACTTACGCAATGTTCCAGCTTGAAAACAGCTTTGGCTCAGACGACGGCTCCCTCGGTGGTGGCGTATTGTTCGGTCGCGAAGCATGGGTCGGACTTGGCGGCGGTTTCGGTGAAGTCAAAATCGGTTACGGCCTGACTCCGTACGACGACGTGCTGGGCTTGGCCCATCAAAACATTGGTTCGACCGGCTTGCAAAACCGTAACAACGGTTTCTCAGGTGGTCCTGGTTTCGCTACCAACCAACTGTTCACAAACTACGGTCGTGGCGGCGTTTCTAGCGCCAATAACCAAGGTAACTTCGACGCTCGCTCGGCTAACGCCATCAGCTATGCAAGTCCTAACTTCGGTGGCCTACGCTTCCGTACGATGTATTCGCTTATCGCTGAGTCATCATCGTCACCAAACGCGAAACTGTGGGATACCGCTGTTATTTACGCGAATGGCCCGATGACCTTGGCTGCGACGTACGCCCTGCATAAAGACTTCGGCGGTTTTGCTGGTGTCACAACAGGCACGCACGATCAGAACGCATGGCGCGTGTATGGTCGCTACGACTTCGGTGTAGCTCGCATTGACGGTTCGTATGACGTCACCAGCTACAAACTGGCAACTGGCACGCTCAAAATGAAATATTTTGATGCAGCAGTTCAAGTGCCATTCGGCGCTAGCACTGCCAGCTTGCAGTACAGCCAACGTGATAATGGCGCTGCTTGGGCCTATTCACCACCAATCGGCTACACCGCGCCAACCGTGACTCAGTTGATCAACAACTGGTCAGTTGGCGGCGGTAAGCACATCGCACTAGTTTATGACTACGCCTTCTCGAAGCGCACACAGCTTTACGCTTACTACGCATCGATGAAGAACGAAACGGGCGGCAAGTTGAACACCCCCGCGATCGGTATCATCCACAAGTTTTAATCGGATGATCTTAAGAAAGGGTGCTTCGGCGCCCTTTTTTTACGCCTATGGAAAGCAGAATTCGCATGGATGCCCTTGTTTTAGCTTTTGATCGTGCCATTCGAACGCTCAGCGGCAGCGCACAAGCTCGACGCACTAACCCGTCTGCACATCTTGACGTGCCGCAGTTGTCGGATGCTGAGCGCAAGGAGTCGATCGCACTCATGCGTGTGAATCACGCAGGCGAAGTTGCTGCACAGGCGCTGTATCAGGGGCAACGACTTACCGCCAAAACGCGCGAAATTCAGGAAAAACTCGCGCACGCCGCAGACGAGGAGCTGGATCACCTGGCATGGACTCGCCGACGTTTAACCGAGCTCGGTGGGCGTCCCAGTTTGCTCGACCCGCTCTGGTACACGGGCGCATTCGTGATTGGCGCAGTCGCAGGCTCTATTGGCGACAAGGCCTCGTTGGGCTTTCTGCAAGCCACAGAGGAGCAAGTAGAAGCGCATCTGGGCGCGCACTTGAATCGCTTGCCCGCTAAGGATGTTGCGAGTCGTGCCATCGTTGAGCAAATGAAGCAGGACGAGGCGCAACATGCTCAGACTGCCCGGAATCTGGGTGCCGAGACACTGCCAAGATCGTTGCAGGCCCTCATGCGAGTGTCCGCCAAAGTGATGACGACAGCAGCGGCGAAAATTTAGCGCCGCACCGAACATATTGACCGATTTTCACGGTGATTACGATCAATAGCTTTTTGATGAAAACGCCACTGGTTAGGGGCTAACTGTCTGAAATCGTTTAAGTTGACTATCGCCAATTCAGTCGCTTAGCCCCAGCGCAACATGGCTTTCGGGCTAAAGCTATTGGTCAAACTTCGTGACTTGAGCGCGGCGAAGAGACAAGCTCCTAACAACGGCGCGACGCGCCTCGTTAGACATGACGCCCCATCCGGCGATTTCGTCCAGCGTCCGTGCGCAACCCACGCAAAGCCCGTCTTCCGGTTCAATGATGCAAATCTGTACGCACGGCGACGGAACATCTCCGACGCTCGCATCCACTCCAAACAACTCGCGAAAACTCATATTGTGATTGTCATTGAGCGCCAATTATGCGGCGAACGTTGTCGGTGGTGGCTGTAGCGAACGCCGCTCCGGAAATGCCACGTACCGACGCCAAAAGTGTCCCGATCTGTGGCAAAAACGCCGGGCTATTGCGCGCGCTTGAACCCATCGTACCCAGAAAACTTGGCGGAATGTCGGGCGCGTCCGTTTCCACCACGATATTTTCAAGCGGAACATCGCGCAATAGCGACCGGACCCGTTGTGCCTGAGGAAACGTCGCTGTGCCGCCGAAGCCAAGACAAAAGCCAAGCTTGACGAATTCTGCGGCTTGCTGAGAACTGCCATTGAATGCGTGAGCAAAACCACCACGCACTTTGACGCGGCGCAAATGCTTCAGGATGTGATCCTGACTGCGCCGAACGTGCAGCGACACGGGCAGATCAAAATCGCGCGCAATTTTCAGCTGTTCGGAAAAGAACCACTCCTGTTCGCTCTGATTGACATCGGGCACGAAGAAATCGAGACCGATTTCACCAATCAAATCAGGCTTTTCACGCTCCACCCAGTCGCGCAGCATGCCGATGTGTCCATGAGACGATTGCCCCGCAGGCCCCGCCACCCACATCGGATGAATCCCGAAACCGGTCAGACAACCGAATCGCGCGCGCGTTGCGCTGGCCTGCGCAAAGTGATCAACATGACCCGGAAGATTGATGATTGCCTCCACGCCGCCTGCCCGCGACAGCGCGACCACTTCATCACGATCCGCGTCAAATTCGGGTGAATCAAGATGACAGTGGCTATCGATCCACACTGAAGCTATGCCGCACGCTTCGCGGCCAACGCGCGGTTCACGCGTGAGTGCGGTGCGCGCCCAAGCAGTTGAGAGATGAACTGACCGGCATCGCACACTGCGTCAAGGTCAATGCCCGTCTTGATGCCCATTCCGTGAAGCATATAAAGCACGTCTTCGGTGGCAACGTTACCGGTCGCGCCCTT
>JBDSYI010000147.1:0-7034 GCA_039925745.1 Casimicrobium sp.
CGTGGAAGTTTTCCATGTAAGGCTCAAGCTCGGCCAACGTATCTATCGCATCCTGTTCGCTGAGATGACGCAAAAAATTCGGAATCAAGCGCCAGGTAATGCCCAACTCCGCTTCACCGTCGTGCAGCGCCTGCACGATGCCTTCGACCACGACTTCGAGATCAATGCCACGCGCGGTGTGTGTTTGCGGGTCGAAGAAGATTTCGACGTGGACGACGTTGTCGGCCTTGACGCGCTGCAAATACGCCCACGTCAGGTCGTAAAAATCGTCCTGATCGCGCAGCACGCCGGCGCCCGCGTAATAGAGATCGAGAAACTCCTGCAGGTTTGCAAAATCGTACGCGGCGCGCAGCTCGGCTACGCTTGCGTGCGCGAGCGCGATGCCGTGCTTTTTCGCTTTTGCGAACATCATTTCGGGCTCGAGCGTGCCTTCGATGTGCAAGTGCAGTTCAGCTTTGGGAAGGCGCGCGATGAAACTGTCGGTCGAGGCGCGGTCTTTTTGCAGTAGGTCGGAGAATGAGCTCATGTGCGGAAGTTTATTCCGCTCACGGCGTTTTCGCTACCGACGCGGCACCTTAATGGCTGCAACTTGTTGCTCGACATTGAACCGTCAAAAATCGTCGAGTTTCGTCGCAGCGACACGGCGTCAGAGCCTGGCAAGCAAATTCAGGCAAACTAGAGCCTAAACACAGAAACGCCGCGCGGCCACCAAAAGTGACGCCGCCGATGCCGAATCCATTCATTTTCCCGGAGATCCCGATGACGAAATCGCAGCCGACCATCATTTACACCCTGACCGATGAGGCCCCGCTGCTGGCGACTCACGCGTTTTTGCCGATCATCCGCGCCTTTACCGGTCCAGCGGGCATCAACGTCACGACCAGTGATATCTCGGTGGCGGCGCGTGTTCTCGGTGAGTTTCCCGAGTTTCTCAGCGAAGAACAGCGTGTACCCGACAATCTGGCCGCGCTGGGCAAACTCACGCTTTTGTCCGACACCAACATCATCAAGTTGCCAAACATCAGCGCGTCGGTGTCACAGCTGATGACCTGCATCAAAGAGCTTCAGGCGAAGGGCTACGCACTGCCCGACTACCCGGAAGATCCGAAGAGCGACGAGGACAAGGCGATACGTGCGCGCTATTCCAAATGCACAGGTAGCGCCGTGAACCCGGTGCTGCGTGAAGGTAACTCGGATCGCCGCGCGCCGCTGGCTGTCAAGAATTACGCCCGCAAAAATCCGCACAGCATGGCCGAATGGAGTCAGGCCTCGCGCTCGCACGTTTCGCACATGCACCACGGTGACTTCTACCACGGCGAAAAATCGATGACGCTCGACAAGGCGCGCGACGTGAAGATGGAACTGGTCACGAACAGCGGCAAAACCATCGTACTCAAGCCAAAGGTTGCGCTGCTCGACCGCGAAGTTATCGACAGCATGTTCATGAGCAAGAAGGCGCTCCTGGAGTTCTACGAGAAGGAAATCGAGGACGCCCACAAAACCGGCGTCATGTTCTCGCTGCATGTGAAGGCGACGATGATGAAGGTGTCGCACCCCATCGTGTTCGGCCACTGCGTTCGCATCTTCTACAAAGATGCCTTCGAGAAACACGGCAAGCTGTTCGACGAACTGGGCGTGAATGTCAACAACGGCATGGTGAGTCTGTACGACAAGATCGCCACGTTGCCGCAAAGCAAACAGGACGAAATCAAACGCGATCTGCATGCATGCCACGAGCATCGCCCCGAACTGGCAATGGTTGACTCCGCCAAGGGCATCACCAATTTCCACTCGCCGAACGACGTGATTGTGGACGCATCGATGCCCGCGATGATTCGTAACGGCGGCAAGATGTGGGGTGCGGATGGACGCCTGAAAGACGCCAAAGCCGTGATGCCAGAATCGACCTTCGCCCGCATCTATCAGGAGATTATTAACTTCTGCAAATGGCACGGGGCGTTCGACCCGAAGACCATGGGCACAGTGCCTAACGTCGGCCTGATGGCGCAACAGGCCGAAGAGTATGGCTCGCACGATAAAACCTTCGAAATCAGCGAGGACGGTGTTGCCAACATCGTTGATCTGGCGACTGGCGAAGTGCTACTGAGTCAGAACGTGGAGCAGGGCGACATCTGGCGCATGTGTCAGGTCAAGGACGCGGCGATTCGCGATTGGGTCAAGCTCGCGGTCAACCGTGCGCGCAATTCCGGCACGCCCGTGGTGTTCTGGCTGGACGCCTATCGCCCGCACGAAGCCCAGCTGATCACCAAGGTAAAGATGTACCTGCACGAGCACAACACCATCGGTCTCGACATCCAGATCATGAGCCAGACACGCGCGATGCGCTACACGCTTGAGCGCGTGATTCGCGGCCTCGACACCATTAGCGCAACAGGCAACATCCTGCGCGACTATCTCACCGATTTGTTCCCGATCATGGAGCTTGGCACCAGCGCCAAGATGCTCTCCATCGTGCCTTTGATGGCGGGTGGTGGCCTGTACGAAACCGGTGCTGGCGGTTCTGCACCGAAGCATGTGCAGCAGCTCGTTGAAGAAAATCACCTGCGTTGGGACTCGCTTGGCGAGTTCCTTGCGCTCGCCGTATCGCTCGAAGATCTGGGAATCAAGACGGGCAACAATCACGCCAAGATTCTCGCGAAAACGCTCGACGCGGCCACCGGAAAGCTGCTCGACAACAACAAGAACCCGTCGCCGAAAACGGGTCAGCTTGACAATCGTGGCAGCCAGTTCTATCTGGCGATGTACTGGGCGCAAGAGTTGGCGGCGCAAAAGGACGATGCTGAGCTGGCTGCCCGCTTCGCGTCGCTCGCGAAGTCACTCACGGACAATGAGCAAACCATCGTGGCGGAACTCGCGGCAGTGCAGGGCAAACCGGTCGATATCGGCGGCTATTACAAAGCGGATGACGCCAAGGTTGATGCAGTAATGCGACCCAGCAACACGCTAAACTCGATATTGGCTGCTGCCGCTTAGTCGCACTTGCACGGCTTCGCTAGCCGAGGCCAGCGAAGCAGACGCCACGAACGTCCCGGTCTGGGACGTTCTTATTTGTGTTGTGCTAAATCGAGCACTTATTGGTTTTTTGCGCGGCTTTGACCATCTTTAGATCTGCGCGAATTTCCGCCAGTTGAGCATCGGCGTTGCCGTGATCAGCGGAGGTCCAAAATGGCCACCCCGTCAATAAAAAGCCGACCGCGTTTTTGATCTGGGCCTCAGTTTGCTTTCCCTTTTTTCCACCATTAATGGCAGCTTCGGCCTTGACGAGCGAGTCGCTCTCCTTGGCCAATTCGCCACAGGGTTGCTTTTGGAAGTACGCAAAATCTACTGCGAAAGCGGGTGCTGCTACCAGCGCGGAAAGGGCCGCGCTAACTGCGACTGCTGACAAACTAAGTTTCATTTAAATTTCCTCTGATGGGTTGAAAAATGTGGTCCAAGGCTATGAGTCGCACTCTACCCCCGTCCTTGAATATTCTTAAATCTGCACGATGACGCGACCTAGCGCGGGTCGGCAGATGTCGTAGGCAAGAAATATTGACGTGCAATTCTTCATGGCTTTTTGCCACAGCGCTTAGTGTAGAGGGGATAAGCGCTCAAAAGGTCTAAAAGCGACTTCTGCGTAAATCAGCGTTTAGCCCCAGTGGAATAAAGGATTCAGCGAAAAGCTGTTGTTCAGAATTTGTACAACGGTATTGCTCGGTCGCTACAGATCGGTCTTCGTCTGACCGCGTTGTGTGTGGCGATTCAAAAACCTCGCAGCCAGTGGATACGGGTAGAAATCATCGAGGATTCCGGCGCGAATGCGCGCTTGCCGCTCGCGCCAGAACTCAGCCGTGAGCAGCTCTCCATGGTGCTTCAAAAACGGCTTACGGACGCGCGGAATGGACAGTAGGAAGTGGCCAAACTCTTCCGGGAACACATCCATTTGTCCGACGGAATACCATGGCTCACTGGCCATTTCTGCCTCATAGCTCGGGGCCGGCGGGACGTCGCGAAAATTGCAATCGGTTAAGTATTCAATCTCGTCGTAGTCGTAGAAAACCACGCGGTCAAAACGCGTGACACCGAAGTTCTTGTACAGCAGGTCGCCGGGAAAAATGTTTGCCGCTGCCAACTCCCGAATAGCGCTTCCGTATTCGGCAATGGCGGCATCGGCGCGGGCGTCATCGACGCGATCCAGATAGAGATTTAACGGCTCCATGCGACGCTCGATGTAGAGGTGTTTCAGAATGATCTCGTCACCCTCTTCGAGAACCACCGAACCAGCCAGGTCTTTAAGTTCTACTATCAGCGCGGGATCGAAGCGATTTCGCGGCAGGGCAACGTTGGAAAACTCTAGCGTGTCAGCCATACGGCCGACGCGATCATGCTGCTTCACCAACAGATACTTTTTCATCACAGTAGCGCGATCCACCTCTTTCGGCGGCGCAATTTTGTCTTTGATGATTTTGAAAACGTACGGAAAGGACGGGAGGGTGAACACTGCCATGACCAGCCCTCGAATCCCCGGCGCAACGACGAACTGATCATTCGAATGACGCAGATGGGTAATCAGATCGCGATAGAACATTGTCTTACCCTGCTTCTGCAGTCCGAGCATGGTGTAGAGCTCGCTCTTCGGTTTGCCCGGCATGAGCGTGCGCAGGAACTGTACGTACGCCGATGGCACTTCCATATCGACCAGAAAATACGCCCTATTCAGACTAAAAAGCTGACTGATGCGTGCGCTTTCGAGCACGACGGTGTCGACGAAAAGTGTGCCGTCCTTGTTGTGAAGCACCGGGAGCGCGAAGGGATATTCGTAGTGGCCGTTCACCACCTTACCGACGATGTAGGCCGCTTTGTTGCGATAGAACGGTGAGCCCAGAACCTGTAACTGGAAATTCGCCTGTGCGGCCGGTAACGAGCCGCCCAGATGCTCGGTCGCCGCTTCTTCGATCCAGTGCGCATCGCGCTCGAGATCAGCGAACGGTGTGGCCCACGTCATGTCGCGCAGTAGTTGCTCAAAGCTTGCGGCGAGCCCGCCCGCAATCAGGTAGTAGCTGCGATAAGTCGGTGGGTCAGCTTCGATTAACTCCACCGAAATCGCAGGGCGGAAGAAGATGAATTCGTTGTGAAAATACGAGTGATGCAGGAGCTTGCAGCTCACTGAATTGAAGAACGTTTCGGCGAGCTCGGGCTGTTTGTGATCGAGCAATTGCCCGGTGTAGGCGAGCTTGGTCGACCGCCAGATTCCCTCGGTCAATGCTGCGTCGCCAAACTTCGCTTCGATGGCAACGGTCGTCTCGTTCACGCGATCATCGTAGAAACGGATTCGTTCGCGCGTTAGCGCCTGACTGACATGCCAGTCTGCCGTCTCGAACGCCGTACGCGCGCGCCGCCCGCAGTCGCGAAATAGCGCGTAATGGCGATCAAAACCCGCAAGTACCGTCGCCGCGATTTCTTGCGCCAGGAAGGAGATGGGAACAGGCGACAGCGGCATGACGGGCAGACCAAGAAGTGAAACGCGTTTTGGCGATAATACCCCGCTACTTCCAGACTTCTTCAGAGGATCCCAACACCATGAGCGCATCACACATCAAGATCCCCGACGGTACAAGAATTGTTCCCGGCCAGCCAACGCCCGATGATCCGATCATCCCATTTATCGAGGGCGACGGGATTGGTGTTGATATCACGCCAGTGATGCAAAAAGTGGTCGACGCAGCGGTCGCAAAAGCTTACGGTGGCAAGAAGAAGATCGCGTGGATGGAGGTTTATGCCGGTGAAAAATCCACGCGACTGTATGGCGGCGATGTTTGGATGCCAGCGGAAACTTTGCAGGCCTGCAAGGACTACTCGGTGTCGATCAAAGGGCCGATGACGACGCCGGTTGGCGGCGGGATTCGTTCACTGAACGTGGCGCTTCGGCAAGAGCTTGATTTGTATCAGTGCGTTCGGCCGGTGCGTCATTTTGCGGGCGTGCCAAGCCCGTTGAAAGACCCGTCGAAAATCGATATGGTGATTTTCCGTGAGAACACCGAGGACATTTACGCTGGCATCGAATTCATGGCAGGCACGGATCAGTGCAAGAAGCTGATGGCGTTCCTGCAAAACGAAATGGGCGTGACGAAGATTCGCTTCCCGAATACGTCGTCGCTTGGCATCAAACCTGTGTCGCAGGAAGGCACTGAGCGGCTGGTGCGCGCGGCCTACAAGTACGCGATTGAAAACAATAGGCGCTCGGTGACCATCGTGCACAAGGGCAACATCATGAAGTTCACCGAAGGTGGCTTCCGGGATTGGGCATATGCGTTGGCGGCGAACGAATTTGGCGCGACGCTGATCGACGGCGGTCCGTGGTGCAAGTTCAAAAACCCGAAAACCGGCGCCGACATCATCGTCAAGGACGTGATCGCGGACGCCTTCCTGCAACAAATTTTGTTGCGACCCGCTGAGTACGATGTGGTGGCGACACTGAACCTGAACGGTGACTATATCTCCGACGCACTGGCCGCTCAGGTGGGTGGCATCGGCATCGCGCCGGGCGCGAATATTTCGCTGCAGTACGCCTGCTTCGAAGCGACGCACGGCACTGCGCCGAAGTACGCGGGGCAGGACAAGGTGAATCCCGGTTCGCTGATTCTGTCAGCCGAGATGATGTTGCGGCACATGGGCTGGATCGAGGCGGCCGATCTCATCATCAAGTCGATTGAGGCTGCGATTGGCGACAAGGTCGTGACCTACGACTTCGCGCGTTTGATGGACGGGGCGACAGAGGTGTCGTGTTCGGCGTTTGGCGACGCGATGATCGCGCGAATGTAGCCGTCATACGCTGAAAAAAAGGGCCGCATAAGCAGCCCTTTTTTATCAGTGCTCCAAGTTCGAATTAATCGTACCGGAGCCTGCCCACGGCGTTACTGCGGTGGGTTTTGGATGTTGGATGCCTGCTTGCCTTTGGGGCCTGGCACTACCTCAAAGGCTACTTTCTGGCCTTCTTTCAATGAACGAAACCCGTCCATCTGAATCGCGGAAAA
>JBDSYI010000148.1:0-3892 GCA_039925745.1 Casimicrobium sp.
AGAAATCACGCCGATCAAAACGCTGGAGCCAGGTTTACATATTCTCGGCCTGTCGAACGGTCCGACACTCGCGTTCAAGGACATGGCGATGCAGTTCCTTGGCAATTTGTTTGAATACGTGCTGGCAAAGCGAGCGGCTGAAATCAACATCCTGGGCGCTACTTCCGGTGATACCGGCTCAAGTGCCGAATATGCAATGAAGGGTAAACGCGGGATTCGCGTTTTCATGTTGAGCCCACATGAAAAAATGTCGCCGTTCCAGTGCGCGCAGATGTTTTCGCTGCAAGTCGACAATATTTTCAACGTCGCCGTGCGAGGCGTGTTTGACGATTGCCAGGATATCGTCAAGGCGGTATCGAACGATCCTGCTTTCAAGTCGAAGTACAAGATCGGCGCGGTCAACTCGATCAACTGGGGCCGCATCGTTGCGCAGGTGGTCTATTACTTCAAGGGTTACTTCGCGGTCACGTCATCAAATGAGGAAAAAATCTCCTTCGCCGTGCCGTCGGGCAACTTTGGCAATGTACTGGCAGGGCATATCGCGCGCATGATGGGATTGCCGATTCGTCGCCTCATCGTTGCAACCAACGAAAACGATGTGCTCGATGAGTTTTTTCGGAGTGGTCGCTATCGCCCGCGCGGATCGGCTGAGACCAAGCAGACGTCCAGCCCTTCGATGGATATTTCGAAGGCGTCCAATTTTGAACGCTTTCTGTATGACCTGCTCTGGCGCGACCCCGCGGCCGTGCGCGAGCTTATGCGCAAGGTCGATCACGAGGGCGGGTTTGACGTGTCTGAGTGCACAGATGTCTGGAAACGCATGCCTGCCTTCGGATTTGTTTCAGGACGCAGCACCCATGCCGACCGCATTGCCACCATCCGCTCGGTCTGGGAAAAGTATCAAGTCGAAATCGATACACATACGGCCGACGGATTGAAGGTCGCGCTGGATCATCGCGAACCTGACGTGCAGATTATCTGTCTGGAAACTGCCTTGCCCGCAAAGTTCGAGGCCAGCATGATTGAAGCGCTCGGTAGAAAGCCCCTGCGACCGGCTGCATATGAGGGCATTGAAAATCTACCGCAACGCTTTGAGACCATGGAGGCCGATGCAACAGCCGTTAAGCAATTTGTCGCTGGGAAGATCGACAGCAATTAATTGCCACACCCATTCATCACGATACCCCGAGGTCCTGCCGTAGCGTTAACAAAGGCTCTGACCAAAATTCCTGTAGTGGCTGGACAATGAGACAGGCTGTTTTTGCGGCCAAGTTTTCACCGCAGACGCGCGCTGCCTTGAGCTGCTTGAACTTTAGCGGTGCGGCCACGGTATAGAGAAGTCGTGCCAGCGCACCGGCTCGCTGAAACGAAGGGCTGTAGCGCTGCTTGGCAACAAAAGACCAAACGCCGAGCTCGCCAGGCAAATCAGTGTCAAAGCCCAGCAACACATGAAATGCGTCGTGAAGGAGAGCATACCGAACAGCCAGAATGTCAGTGCCTTCCAGTTCAGCCACCACCGCAGGCGAAACTACCAATGGCGTTAGGCCTTTGCTGTCCATGTGCTCGGCATAGGTTCGCCCAAATGTGCCGACGGCAAGTTGGCGCAGCGTGGCCATCTCTATGCGTGGAAGTGGATTTGCCAATTCCTTGAGTTGGGATTCAATCTCTGGATAAGCTTTGGCGCCCAGTGCGGCGGCCTTGTATGCGGCCGCATCACCAACCCGACCTTCGCGAAAAGCGCGTACGGCTTTTAGGAAAAGCTTGGGTTTCATAGTCTGCGAGGATGCACCAGTTAAATGGAGTCGTTGTTCAAAACATGAGCCTAGCAGATGATCAATTGTGAGGTGTACACCAATCGCGGCGGTGCGCTGAAAAGTTCCTGACCGGCATGGCGAACCAAAAAGTCTCGTTCGCTACCTGCATCAAGCTATTTTCCCGCACACAAAGTATCCCGCGCATTTACTTGGTGTATGGCTCCTTTTCATTCGAGAACACTGAGACGTCAGGGTGTAGAATCGGCACGTCCGATTCACAACCAACGAGCCAAGACATGAGCACTGAACGCATTTTATTTGCCTTTGTGATCATGTTGGCACTGACCCTGAATGTCGGTTTTGCCGTTGGAGACATGACCGATATCAACCACCACAATGTTTATGAGCTCTGTGCGGCCGTGGTGGTCAGCCTGATTGCGACTGTCATGAAATTCGGCGACCGTTCGGTACTGGGCTCGACCATGCTGGCGACCAGCCTGGTCGCAGACCTTCAGCTTATTGCGACAGCCGTGACGTGGGGCTATTACGCGCAGGCCGGCGCGGCGCTATCACCACACCAATGTGCCACTGTCGTGTCGCTCGCGATCGGCGCGGGTGTGGCCAACGTCGTTTCCGTGGTGCTGCTGCTGATCGAAGCGACCAGCTTCCGCCGATGACTCCATTGCCCCGCAGTCGCCACGGGATCTTCATCCTGCTGAGGCGACTGCGCGCTCCGTTGACGAGCCTGATCGTGGTCTATGCAGTGGCCGTCGTCGGCTTTACGCTGATTACCGGCATAGACCCGGACGGACGTAGTTGGGCGATGAGTTTCCTGCAGGCTTTTTACTTCGTGAGTTTTCTGGGTACGACCATCGGCTTGGGTGAAATCCCGTATCCTTTTACCGATACCCAGCGTCTTTGGGCCACCGCAACCATCTACTCGACCGTTATTGCGTGGTTGTACGCCATCGGCGCGCTATTCAGCATCTTGCAGGACCCGCTATTTCGCCGTGTGATACAGGAGAATGCCCTGGACCGCGCGGTGCGCCGATTGACGGAACCGTTTTATCTTATTTGCGGGTACGACGATAGCAGCAGCCGGGTGGCGCGCGAGTTGTCCGAAGAAGGTGTGCGTGCTGTCGTCGTCGACAGCAACGGCGAGCGGGCCGATTCTGTCGAGGTCGAAGAAATCGCCGCCGATGTACCGGCGCTCCAAGGCGACGCCAGTGATCCCAAGACGCTGGTGATGGCAGGTCTCACGCACAAGAATTGTATAGGCGTGCTTGCGCTGACTGGTGACGACAGCATCAACACCAAGATCGCGCTTACGGCAAGGCTGCTTAATCCGTCGGTGCCGGTACTCTGCGCGGTGCATGATCACCTTTCGCACGCGCGCATGGCAGCAGCGGGGGCGGAGTACCTGATTAATCCCAACGATACTTTTGCCGAGCGTGTTGCCATGTCGCTACGCGCGCCCAGTATGCACGTGATCTATGAAAGCCTCACGACGCAACGCGGCACCGCCATGGACAAGCCGATCACATTGCCGAGGGGCCGCTGGATCATCTGCGGCTTCGACTTGTTCGGGCGTGCTCTACGCCGGCAGCTCATCCGCCTTGGTATCGAGACCGTCGTCGTGCACGCAGATCAAAATGGCGATTTCGACGCGGACAATAGCGTTCATGGTGACCCAACCGACCCGGCCGTATTGCGCCGGGCCGGCATCGAGGGCGCAGCGGCCATCGTCGCGGGGACACGGGTCGACATCGACAACCTTGCCATTACGCTTGCGGCGAGGGGCATGAACAAGCACGCATTTATTGTGGCAAGACAGTTGCAGCGAAGAAACGGTGCTGTCTATCGCGCCTCGCCCGCTGACCTCGTCGTTCTGAGTGGTTACGTCGTGGCCGCGGAAGTCATGCGTGTCATTCGCGCCCCGCAACTGGCGACCTTTCTGCGGCTCGCGCGCGACCAGGAGGAATCCTGGGCATCAGCCTTGCTGCTACAAATGCGCGAGGTTATCGGCGAAGACGTTGTCGAGTCGTGGTCCATCGATGTCACACCACTTACCGCACAAGCGATTTGCGCGGCACTTGAACACGGTGAGCCGGTAACGGTTCAACGCCTCATAAATCCAC
>JBDSYI010000149.1:0-6653 GCA_039925745.1 Casimicrobium sp.
CGACCAGTGGCGAGCTGGCATGACCCCGGAAAAACTCATCGAAGAACTCGATAGCGTGGTCAAGGTGCCGGGACTGGCCAACATCTGGGTGCCACCGATCCGCAACCGGATTGACATGCTGGCGACGGGTATCAAAAGCCCGGTTGGGGTCAAAGTGGCGGGCACCGACTTGAAGGCGATTGATGTTGTAACAGCGGAGATTGAGCGCGTGGTGAAATCAGTACCGGGTGTGACCTCGGCGCTGGCTGAGCGGCTCACCGGGGGCCGCTATATCGATATTCGCATCAATCGCGACAATGCCGCAAGGTTCGGTCTCAACATCGCGGACGTGCAAAGTATTGTCTCGGCTGCGATTGGTGGTGATAACGTGGGTGAGACGGTCGAAGGCTTGCAGCGCTTCCCGATCAATGTGCGCTATCCGCGGGAAGTGCGTGATTCGCTGGAGAAGCTGCGTGCGCTGCCGATTCTTACTGAGCGCGGTGCGCGACTGCGGCTGTTGGACGTGGCGGACGTTGTCATCACCGATGGCCCGCCGATGCTCAAGTCCGAGAATGCGCGGCTGTCGGGCTGGGTGTACGTTGATATTCGTGGTCGCGATCTGCGCTCAGCGGTGAAAGACATGCAAGTGGCAGTGGCGAAAGAGGTGAAGCTGCCACCGGGCATGTCGGTATCGTGGTCGGGACAGTTTGAATATCTCGAACGTGCTTCGGCGAAATTAAAGATCGTCGTACCGGCGACCTTGCTGATCATCTTTGTGTTGCTGTATCTGACCTTCCGGCGCTTCGATGAGGCGCTGCTGATCATGGCAACGTTGCCGTTCGCTCTGGCAGGCGGTGTGTGGCTGCTGTGGTTGTTGGGACACAATCTGTCGGTTGCCAGTGGCGTCGGTTTCATCGCACTGTCCGGTGTTGCGTCCGAATTCGGTGTGATCATGCTGCTCTACCTGCGACAGGCCTGGGATGCGAGCATTGCGGCGGGCAAAACAACCGATGCTGATCTGCTCAATGCCATTCGCGATGGTGCGGTGTTGCGCGTGCGTCCTAAAGCGATGACGGTTGCTGTCATCATCGCGGGGTTGGTGCCGATCATGTATGGTGGTGGCACCGGCTCGGAGGTGATGCAGCGTATCGCCGCGCCGATGGTTGGCGGTATGGTGACCGCACCGCTGCTATCAATGTTTGTGATTCCGGCCGTTTACCGGCTGATACGGCGGGTGCCTTCTGAAGCGCGACCAATGTACCCAGCGTGGGCCTTCTGGCGACGTCGTCGCGCCGTGGTTTGATCCAATCAAACTTGGTGGAAAGGTAGAACTTGCCACCCAGAAAAAAGCCGCCCGTAGGCGGCTTTTGCTTCGGTTCAGCGACTCTACATGTCGAGCGAAATTTTCTTTGCGTCTACCACGCGCTTCCATTTGGCAACTTCGCGCTTAACGGTTTCGGTAAATTGCTCAGGCGTGCTGCCGACCACAAAAGCACCGTTCTCTTCGAATTTCTTCACAGTATCAGGATCTTTCAGCGCGGTGATTGCTGCGTCGTAGATTTTTTTTGTGATGTCTTTGGGCATGTGGGCGGGACCGATAAGGCCGAACCACGTGTCTGCTTCATAGCCCTTCAAACCGAGTTCAGCAAAGGTAGGTACGTTCGGCAGCTGCGGAATGCGTCTCGGGAAAGCCAGTCCGATCGGAATGAAATTGCCCGCCTTAATCTGCGCAAGGGATGACGACAGGTTGTCCCACATGATCGGTACGTTTCCGGCCAAAACGTCTGTGACTGCGGGGCCCGCCCCTTTGTAGGCGATATGTTGAGCATCAGTGCCTGTCTCGACGAGGAAGAGCTCCATTGCCAGGTGGCCGACGCCACCGGCGCCCGAACTGGCGTAGCTGAATTTGCCTGGGTTGGCTTTTAGCGCAGCGACAAGAGACGCGTAGTCTTTGTAAGGGAAATTTTTGTTAACCTCGATGATGCCCGGAACCGAGGCTAAGTTGGTGATGTGCGTGAACTGCGTCACGGGGTCCATCTTGTTGTTCTTATAGGCGACGATGTTGGTGCCCATTGTCGACACTGATCCCATCCCGATCGTGTAGCCGTCTGGTGCAGACTTGGCAATCTCGGCGGCACCGATCGAGCCGCCCGCGCCACCCCGGTTCTCAACGATCACCGGCTGCCCGAGCAGCGGCGTCATCTTCGCTGCCATGATGCGAGCCACGATATCGGTGGTCCCGCCCGGCGCGAACGGCACCACGAGCCGGATGGGCTTCGATGGAAAAGCTTGAGCGAAGGTGACGCTGGCCGCGACGGATGCAGCAACGACGGTGAGTACTGTGGTGAAACGCATGGTGGGATTCTTCCAATCAATTTGAACGCATTCCCGCTTCAATACGGACGCGACTAGGGCGAGATTCTAGGACTAAAACGGCAGAACGAGTTTTGGGTTGACTTGCGCAAATTGAATGCGGAAATCTTCCTGAATCCGCTTCAGTGCTTCTGGCGTGTCGGCCTCGAAGCGGAGCACGATCACCGGTGTGGTGTTGGACGCCCGCGCCAGCCCGAAGCCGTCGGCGTACTCAACGCGCATGCCGTCAATCGTGGCAATGCGCGTCGCGGTCGGGAACTTTGCGGAGGCTTTTAGTTGTTCCATTAGCGTGAAATGTTCGCCTTCCGCGCACTTCAGATTCAGCTCTGGCGTTGACGGAGCGTTCGGTAATTCTTCCAGCACTTTGCTGGCGTCAGCCGATTTAGAAACGATTTCCAGCAGACGCGCGCCGCAATAAATTGCATCATCAAATCCGTACCAGCGTTCCTTGAAAAAGATGTGTCCGCTCATCTCGCCTGCGAGCGGTGCGCCGGTCTCTTTGAGCTTCGCCTTGACCAGCGAATGTCCCGTTTTCCACATCAGCGGGACGCCGCCGTGATCGACGATGTACTTGTCGAGCAAGCGCGTGCATTTGACATCGTAAATGATCGTTGCGCCGGGGTTGCGCGACAGCACATCGCCCGCAAAAAGCATCATTTGCCGATCTGGAAAAATCACTTCGCCGGATTTGGTGACAATGCCTAAACGGTCACCGTCGCCGTCGAAGGCCAAGCCCAACTCAACGTCGGTTTCCTTGACGACTTTGATCAAGTCCTGAAGGTTTTCCAGTTTCGAAGGATCGGGGTGATGGTTCGGAAAATTACCGTCGATTTCGCAAAACATTTCTACGACTTCGCAGCCCAGCGCGCGAAATATTTTCGGAGCTAAAACGCCTGCTGCGCCGTTGCCGCAATCCACTGCGATTTTCATCGGGCGAGAAAGCTTGGCGTCGCCGACGATGCGTGCGACATAAGCGTCGTTAATGTCGGCCGTGGACTGAGTGCCCGCTTTTCCGGATTCTGCAGTTTTGACATCGCCTGACTCCGCGCGCGTCTTCAACGAAAAAATCGTGTCCCCCCAAATCGCCTCACCCGCGACCACCATCTTGATGCCGTTGTAGTCGGGTGGGTTGTGGCTACCGGTTACGCTGACACATGATCCGGTGCCGAGCGCATGCCCCGCGAAGTAGGACACCGGTGTCGGCACCAGACCAATATCAATCGCGTTACAGCCGGTGGAGGTGATGCCATCGCGCAGCGCCTGCGACAGTTCGGGGCCGGAGAGCCGGCCATCGCGACCCACGGCAATGGACGGCGCACCTCGCTCCAGCGAGAGCGTGCCGAGCGATTGCCCGATCGCATAGGCGATTTCAGGTGTCAACGTTTTGCCGACGATGCCACGAACGTCGTAGGCCTTGAAAATTTCTGAGGGTAGTTGCATGAATGTTGTTCGGTAAGTTCTTGTGCGATCGGCGTGAGTCGAAAATTTTCGTCGACCAGTCGATGCGGCTGACAACGCGTCGACAACGGATAACGGCTGCTATTTTGCCTTGGATTCGCTCTCAAAAAATTCGCACAGACGATTGGGCAACCAGCCTAGCCTGCCAGGAAACGGCCCCGTGACGAACCCAACGTGTCCGCCCTCTGTGGGTTGTTCGAGCGTGATGTTGTCGGGCACTTCGGCAGAATTCGGGAAGAGGGATGCCGGAACGAAGGGATCGTTCATGGCGTTGAGCAACAGAAACGGGATTCGGATTTTTGCAATGAATCCACGCGATGAGGCGCGGTAGTAGTAGTCCCACGAACTGGTGTAGCCATGCATCGGCGCGGTGTAGTGTTCGTCAAACTGCGGGAAGTTTTTTGGTTTGACGAGGAAGCCTTTCTCGCGCAGATGAGGATGTTGTTCCATGCGAGCGGCGTAGCTCGCGCCCATCGCGTTCATGAAATAACTGTTGAAAATCCAGTTCTTGAAATGCAGAATCGCCTCTGCAGAAATACCCAGATCTAGCGGGTTAGACACGGATGCTGCGGCGCTGATAAATTGCGTCGCCGAGTCGCCCTGTTCGCCACACCACTTGGTCAGTGCGTTGCCACCGAGGGAGACGCCAACTGCGAAAACCGTTCGGTTCGGAAAGCGAGCCCGCATTTCGCGCAGCACGATGTCGCAATGCTCGCTGTCCCCCGAGTGATAGGAGCGTGGCAGACGGTTGGGCTCACCTGAACATCCGCGAAAATGCGCGATCATCCCCGTCCAGCCGCGCTGGTTGGCCGCGGCCATCGTGGTGCGGCAGTATTGCGAATCACTGGAACCCTCCAGTCCGTGAAAGAACACAAGCAGGGGCCCGTTGGGATGGCGGCCATCCGACCAGTCAAGATCAATGAAATCGCCGTCAACCAGTTCAAGCCGCTCACGCCGATACGCAATCTTGGGTCGCGGCAGCCATTGCGCGTAGATGCTTTGAAGATGACCCGTGGGAAGCCACCAGGGGCGCTGATAAGTTGATAGGATTCGTGGCATTGAAGTGAGTTTATTCGTGTGAGGTGTCTCGTGATTACTGACCTATTGCCCCCGTGGTCCCTGCTGAGTGTGTTTTTGCTCGCAAGCTTCGTGCTCGCGGTGACGCCGGGGCCGGGTGTTTTCTATATCGTTACCCGCAGTGTTACTCAGGGGTGGCGTTCGGGTTTGGCTTCGGTGATTGGCGTTGCCGCCGGCAATTTCGGCAACGCGGTCGCCGCGTCGCTGGGACTGGCGGCATTGTTTGCAGCGTCGTCTCTGGCGTTTGAAATCGTCAAATATGCGGGCGCGGCCTATCTTATTTATCTGGGGATAAAAGCGATGCGTAGCAAGTCGGCCATCACTGCGCCGGAAGCGATCAAGATCGTGCCCCTATGGCCGATTTTTCGTGATGGATTCGTCGTTGCGCTGCTCAACCCAAAAACCGCCATTTTCTTTACGGCCTTTCTGCCGCAATTCATGACCGCGAATGCTACGAGCGGCGTCGCCCTTGCGCAGGCGCTGCTGTTAAGCGCGATGTTTGTGCTGATCGCGACCGTGACCGACGCCATGTACGCATTGCTCGCCGGCGCCATTGCACCGCGGTTAGCGAGCAGCAAAGCCGCTGGCGACGTAGCCCGCGTGACAGCTGGCGTGTCGTTCATCGCGCTGGGCGTATTTGCGGCGCTTTCCGGACGTAGGACCTAAACCTAACGCGGTTTGCGGCTACTCCGGTTGCGCCAGACGACGCCTCTGTACATCCGCTGCTAGCTGGCGCAAAACGCCTTCGGTCGCGGCCCAGTCGATGCAGGCATCGGTGATCGACACGCCATAAGCCAGCTCTTTGCCCGGCGTCAAATCCTGTCGACCACCTTTCAAATGGGATTCGATCATCACGCCGAAGATCCGCTCGTCGCCTGCGGCCATTTGACGGCCGACGTCGGCTGAAACTTCAATCTGCTTGTCATGTTGCTTGCTTGAATTGGCGTGCGAAAAATCGACCATGATGCGTTGCGGTAATCCAGCTTTGGCCAGCTCGCCGCCTGAAGCTTCGACGCTTGCCGCGTCGTAATTGGGGGCTTTTCCACCGCGCAGGATGACGTGGCAGTCTTCATTGCCGTTGGTCGAAATGATCGCACTGTGGCCACCCTTGGTGACCGAGAGAAAGAAATGTGGTGCGGCAGCTGCCTTAATGGCATCAACCGCGATTTTGATATTGCCGTCGGTGCCGTTTTTGAAACCCATCGGGCAGCTCATGCCCGAGGCCAGCTGGCGGTGCACCTGACTCTCGGTCGTGCGCGCGCCGATCGCGCCCCAGGAGATGAGGTCGGCGTAATACTGCGGCGTCAGCGTGTCGAGGAATTCGGTGGCGGCGGGGACACCCAGTTCGTTGATGTCGAGCAACAGCTCGCGTGCAAGGCGTAGACCATCGTTGATCTTGAAGCTGCCGTCGAGGAAAGGGTCGTTGATCAGGCCTTTCCAGCCGACGGTCGTGCGCGGTTTTTCGAAGTAGACGCGCATGACAACGATCAGATCGTGTGCCAGTTCGTCGCGCAACACCTTGAGTTTTTTGGTGTATTCCAGCGCCGCTTTTTTGTCATGCATTGAGCAGGGGCCGACGATCACGACGAGCCGATCATCGGCGCCGTGCAGCACTTTGTGAATGTCACGTCGGGTGTCAAACACCAGTTGCTCGACCGCTTCGTTCGGCTTGAATTCGCGCAACAGATGCGAAGGCGGCGCGAGTTCGAAAATGTCTTTGATGCGGACATCGTCGACCTGGCGGTTGAGTACAGCGGGCGTAGCGG
>JBDSYI010000150.1:0-5764 GCA_039925745.1 Casimicrobium sp.
GCTCACAGCAAATTGGCATGGTTCATTGAGGCCGCGCGAAACGCGTAAGCCCCGTTGCCGCGCGCTACTTGTAACCGACGCGGTTCACAATTTCCTGCGCCTGACGCTGGTTTTTGCCGAGGGCGACGATGTTGACCTGATCCGGACTGAATTTGCCCAATGAATCCAGCGCTTCGTTTTTCACACGGGCGGTTGCCACGGCGGGCCATTCGTTATTGCCGTTGGCGAAATAAGCCTGCGCCTGATCGCTTGCCAAATATTCTAGAAATTTGATCGCATTCTCTTTGTGCGGTGCGTGCTTGAGCACACCACCGCCCGACACATTCATGTGCACACCACGACCTGCGCTGTTCGGCCACACGACGCGCAACCGCTCCATCATGGCACGCTCGTCGGACTTGTCCGACTTGATCATGCGGGCGATGTAGTAGGTGTTCGCCAGCGCAATCGAGCATTCGCCCGCTGCGACGGCTTTAATTTGGTCGGTGTCGCCGCCTTTGGGTTGCCGCGCCAGATTGGCATTCACACCTTTGGCCCACGCTTCCGCTTTTGCCGCACCGTCATGCTCGATGATCGATGACAAGAGTGACAGCATGTACACATGCGATCCCGAGCGCGTGCAGATTTGGCCTTTCCATTTCGGGTCGGCCAAATCTTCGTACGTAGTGATTTCGCCGGGCTTGATTTTTAGCTTGTCGACGAGAATGACGCGGGCGCGCGTCGAAAAACCATACCAGGTGCCGCTGGCCAAACGATACGCTGCGGGAATACGCTCGTTCAAGACCGCCGATTGAATCGGCGCGAAAACACCGTCCTGGTCGGCCAGCCATAAGCGCCCTGCGTCGACCGTCAAAAACACGTCAGCGGGCGAATTGGCACCTTCGGCCTTGATCCGTGCCAGCAACGTGTCTTCGCCGCCGTCGATGCGATTGATTTTGATGCCCGTCGTTTTGGTGAAGTTCGAATACAACGCTTCATCGGTGTTGTAGTGACGCGCCGAATAGAGATTCAGCACCTTGTCCTGTGCCTGAACGTGAGCGTTGAGGCCCGTCAGCGCCGCGACGGCGGTGAGCGCGACCTGTCCCAATCGGAGCCAGGAAGCGGTTCTAAAAAAAGTGTTGTGTTTCATCATTCAATCCCGGCGACGTGCGGGTATCCAGCTAAAAGTGATTGATGAAGTATACAGAAATGCGAACTGTTCGCGTTTACGTAGAATTAAAGTCAACAGCTTAAAGCAGTTTTCGCAACGAACGGCGGTGGTACGGGGGCTAGGCACGCATAATTCGGGGAAATGAGCTAAGTCGACTTTAGTAAAAAATCGAGACTAGCCCCCGATTGTGCGTAGTTTCAGCCTAAAGCTGTTCGCGCAGGAATCGGGCAAAATCCTCGCCAAACTCAGCCCGCTCAAGTCCTAACTTCACTGTCGCCTCAAGATAGCCGAGCTTGGTGCCACAGTCGTAGCGTCGGCCCACGGTTTCCACGGCATAGACCGGCTCATCTGCAATCAACGACGCGATGGCGTCCGTCAATTGAATCTCGCCGCCGCTGCCGCGTTTGATGTGTTTCAGATGCTCAAAAATAGTGGCCGGCAGCACGTAGCGGCCAATCGCGCCGAAATGAGAAGGCGCATCGGCAGGCTTAGGCTTTTCGACGAATCCCGAGAGCCGCATGGCGTTGCCGTCAGCATGGGCAATCGTCTCGGCAATTTTGATCGCACCATAACGCGAAATCGAATCACCCGGCATGTGATTCACACCAATGACCGCGCCGCCGTTGCCACATAAGCGGCCATACACGTCGCAAAGCTGCGCGGTCGAGCCGAGTGCGCCGGGCCCGGAAGCCGTCGGTCGGATGAGCTCGTCGGCCAGGATGACGGCGAACGGCTCGTCGCCCACGACGGGCAGCGCGCATAGCACCGCATGGCCCAAACCCAGCGCGTCGCCCTGACGCAAAAAAATACAGTTGATGTTTGACGGAACGGCGGCGGCAAGCTCATCGAGCAGGCTCTGCTTGCCCGCTTGCGTGAGTTCATTTTCCAGCTCGTACGCACGGTCAAAATGGTCTTCAATCGCGCGCTTGTTGCGCCCGGTGACGAAGATCATATCGGTGATCCCGGCGGCAGCCGCCTCCTCCACCGCGTATTGGATCAATGGCTTGTCGACGACCGTCAACATTTCTTTCGGCATCGCCTTGGTGGCAGGAAGGAAGCGAGTGCCGAGGCCAGCGACGGGGAACACGGCTTTACGAATACGACGAGGAGAAGACATATTTAGTTTGAATTCAGAAGATTTTGCAATTGTGATTCGTCGAGCACAGTCACACCGAGGCGGATAGCGTCAACCAGCTTGCTGCCCGCCTCCGCGCCTGCGACGACGTAACTAGTTTTCTTCGACACCGAGCCAGATACTTTACCGCCTGCGGCTTCGATCATCGCCTTCGCATCTTCGCGTTTGAGCGTAGGCAAAGTACCCGTGAGCACGAAGGTTTTGCCTGACACGGTTTCGAGCACAGCGACTAGCTCGGCGATCGGCGCGAACTCAAAGCCACACGCGAGCAGGCGTTCAACAGCGGATCGATTTTTCGGATTAGCGAAGAAATGCTGAATGCTGGCGGCAACGATGGGGCCGACGTCATGCACCTGAAGGAGCGCATTTTCGTCGGCACTCATCACCGCTTCGATGCTTCGAAAATGACGCGCCAGATCTTTGGCGGTGGTCTCGCCGACATGCCGAATACCGAGCGCAAAAATGAAGCGATGCAGCTCGGCCTGTTTCGCCTTGCCGAGTTCAACGATCACGCTTGCCGCCGACTTCTCGCCCATGCGATCGAGACCGGACAGTTGCTCCTGCGTCAAAGCGAAAAGATCGGCCGCCTCGTGAACCAGGTCAGCATCCACCAATTGCTCGACGAGTTTGTCGCCCAATCCTTCAATATCAAGCGCGCGCCGCTGCGCAAAGTGCAGCAACATGCCTTTGCGCTGTGCCGGGCAAATCATGCCGCCCGTGCAGCGCGCAATGGCCTCGCCCTCGGGTCGTTCAACGAGCGACGAACATTCGGGGCAGTTCGCTGGCAGCGCAAACTCAACGGTGTCTGCCGGCCGCCGTTCAAGCATCACGCGCACGACTTCGGGGATGACGTCACCCGCACGGCGCACGATCACCGTGTCGCCGACACGTACATCCTTGCGGCGGACTTCATCAAGGTTATGCAGCGTTGCGTTCGACACCGTAACGCCGCCGACAAACACAGGTTCTAGCCGCGCCACCGGCGTGATCGCCCCGGTGCGCCCCACTTGCACTTCAATGGCAAGCACCCGCGTGATTTCTTCCTGCGCCGGAAATTTGTGTGCCACCGCCCAGCGCGGCTCGCGTGTGACAAAGCCCAATTGCTCCTGCCAGTCGCGACGATTGACTTTGTAGACCACGCCATCGATATCAAAACCCAGTGCGTCGCGCCGCGCTGCTATGTCTGCATGAAACGCCGCTAATGCATCAGGCCCGGACGCCAGACGACGATCTGCGTTCACGGGAATGCCCAGGTCCGCCAGAGCATCCAGAAGCGCTGCCTGCGACGGCGGTAACGTCCATCCTGACACTTCACCCAAACCATAGGCGAAGAACGACAAGGGACGCGCCGCAGCAAGCTTCGGATCGAGCTGGCGAATGCTGCCAGCCGCGCCGTTCCTTGGATTGACCAATGTGGCTAAACCGGCAGTGCGTTGCTTGTCGTTGTACTTGTCAAAATCAGCCCGCGTCATGAACGCCTCACCACGCACTTCGAGCACGGCCGGCGGATGATTGCCACGTAGCTTGAGCGGAACCGATTTAATGGTGCGCGCGTTCTGCGTCACCTCTTCGCCGGTCTCGCCGTCGCCACGCGTTGCGGCGCGAACCAGCAGGCCGTTCTCGTAGCGCAGCGACAGCGCGAGACCGTCAAATTTGAGTTCAGCAAGATAGTCAACGGGCGGGTCTGCCTCAGTCAGCTTTAACTCCTTGCGCACACGCGCATCGAAGGCGCGCGCACCGGCTACCGTGACATCGGTCTCGGTGCGAATGGAGAGCATCGGAACTGCGTGTCGCACCGACGGAAATGCGTCAAGCGGCGCACCGCCGACACGCAACGTGGGCGAGTCGGTCGTTTGCAACTCAGGGTACTGCGCTTCCAACGCCTGCAATTCGCGGAACAAACGGTCGTATTCAGCATCAGGAATCGACGGGTCGTCCAGCTCGTAATAGCGACGATTGGCGTCGGCCAAAGCGTCGCGCAATTGCGCTGATCGCTTGAACGATGCTTCATCAGCAAACACGGTGGCGTCGCTCAGTAAAACAGGGAGCGTGCGGTGTCGGAACCCGGCTCAATCCCGGCGTTAGCGAGCGCGTCCATCGCAGTCTTAACTTCGTCGCGCGTTGCCGCAAACTGACCATCGTCGAGAAGTTCGCCTTCGCTGGTTTTGAGATCAGCGTCGAGCAGTTTCGCAAGCGCGCGCAGACTTTGCCGATACATATCAAAGCGCGCCAAAGGCTGCTTCAAACGAACCGGCTCAAGCGTGCAGCGCAGCGCAGTGAAATTTTCAGTGCGCAAACGCTCGGGCGTGAACGGACGCTCGAAGCCATCGACCGCGTGAAAAATCACAGCGTCCGATTCCACCTCGTGATACGCGAACCGACCATCAGACTGAAGACGAAATCCATTCGCCTCCAGCGTGCCACGCAGTCGCGTACCGGGCCAATGACCACCGTCTTTTTTAACCAGATACGCGACGGGGATAATGTCCACCGCAGCGAGAAAACTATCGAGTTCCGCCGCCCGCGCCGGGCCATCGCGAAAACCATGAAAATGCGCCTCGCAGCCCTGTGCAGTCGCCAACTCAGTCAACACAAAACGCCACTCATCCATGTCCGGAGGCTCAATCGGGCCGGCCCGCGACGCCAATGGCAAGGCAAGCGCCAATTGCTGCACCGAACTGACATTCGCGGGATCGAAGGTTTCCCAGGGACTTTGCCGAAACAGGCGCACCCACGCCAACGCACGGCCGGCGACGGACACAAAAGGCGCGGCGTCAAACGGCCCGCCCGACACGTTAACGACGGAGGCGTGAACATGCAGACGTTCATCAAACGGCCATTCCGACAACAGCTTCGGCCGCGGTGCTGTAACCGGCGGTGCTTCGTGATGCTCTGGCTCAACGACTGGTGAAGTGCCCTCCGGCGAAAGCACCACCGCAAAGTCAGGCTCCATGTCGGCGACAACATGCGGCTCAGGCGCAGGGCTCACCTTTGGCGTCCATACGCCAGCGGTGTCAACGTCCATCGTTGGCTCGACGCGAGCGACACCTGCGTTGTCCGACTCATCAACATACATTGGCGACGGCCGCAGCGACACGCGCGGTGATTGATCAGGCTTCGCGGCTGGGGCGGGCGGCGCGACGTGCACAGGCTGCCGCGAGCGTCGCGATTGCCACCATTGCCACAAAAATAGCACGGCGACGACCAGTGCACCCACGGCGATTAAACCAATTTGAAGGGCGTTCATGACTGGACTATCCGATCATCAAATTTCATCTTAAGCTGCCTCTGCCATACGCAGCGCAGCCGACACATCCACCCCGACAATTCGAGACACGCCCGGCTCATTCATGGTGACACCGATGAGCTGTTCCGCCATTTCCATAGCGATTTTATTGTGTGAAATAAACAAAAACTGTGTGTTGACTGACATCTCGCGCACGAGGCGGCAGAAGCGCTCAGTGTTCGGGTCATCCAGC